>WRFY01000110.1 GCA_009783445.1 Candidatus Azobacteroides sp.
AAACTTGGACGATGGCTTTCATCCCCAACCAAAAGATCAGCCCCCAAAATACCTTCGTCATCCGAAATAAAAAATTCCTCTGCATCTCGCTGGAAACTAAATTCAATCATCAAGGCGCCCTGCCCTTAGTCGAAGGAAAATTTTACCCCCTCGAGTGATCCAGTAATTTGCAATTATTTTGCAAAATTATTTTTTAATTTTTATATATGATTGATTATTATATAGATAAAATATAATAATTTATGTCTCATAATCAGGGAGTCCTTGGTTCAAGCCCAAGTGGGACCACAAAGGGATAATGAGTGATTTACCTATTGTATATTTTTAAGTGCAATGGGTATTTTTGTTTTAAAATAGTTGGTTTCTATGCTGTCGCAATGCTTTGCAAATATCGATTATGTCATGGTAAAGGGCATGACGAAGTCAAGCGCGAAGCGATAGGAAAAGCGATTGAAAAATAAGCACAGGGTACGAAACGATTTATTTCTCAATCCGTCACAATCTTACATTCTTTCTCTTTTCTCTTATTCTATAATTCATTATCTTTGTCCATACATTTTTATTGCATGCGATATGAGAAAAATAATGCCCTTGTGGATTTGTTTTCTGTGTATTCAATTGGCTGATGCACAACGTTCGAGCGACTATATTTCATCGGATCGTCTGTTTAAGGAAGGAAATGCTATGTTTGTGGATAAAAATTATGCTGGATGTATTGACAAAATTACTCAATACAAAGTCCACGCAACAAATCCTTATTTGATCGAAGAATCGGATTTCTTATTGGCTGCTTGCTCTTTTCATCAAGGCAAGGAAAAGTCGGGTCATGAACTCAGGGAATTTCTGGATAATTATCCTCAAACGCGCCACCGGAATGAAGCCTGTTTCATGATTGGCTCGGTTTATTTTCAGAATAATGATTACGAAATGGCAATTTATTGGTTTAATCAATGCAATATCGATATGCTTTCCGAATCCGAGTCGGAAGATTACATTTACCGGACAGCGATCATTCGCCTTCAAAACGATGAAAATGAAGAAGCGGATCGTTTGTTCTCCACCTTGCGGCAGCGTAGTCTGAAATACAGAGGCGCTTCCGAATACTATTTGGCTTATATTTCGTATAAAGAAGAAGATTACGACCGAGCGTTGAGTCAATTTTTGCAAGTAAAAAACGATGCTGAATTTCAACCGGAAGTATCGTATTATATTACTCAGATTTATTTTACTCAGGAAAAATTCAAGCAAGCCATTCAGGAAGGTTTGGCTGTGCTGATGAATTATCCCAACAATCGCCGAAATTCCGAAATAGAACGGATTGTAGGCCTTTCCTATTATTACGAAAAAAATTATGCGAAAACCGTCCAATATCTGAGGCCTTTTCTTACAAAAAGCGAATCGCCTTTTTCAAAAGATTATTACATAGTGGGCTTATCTTATTATCAATTGGGAGATTACGCTAATTCGGCCGAATTTCTGCAGAAAAGTAATCCGACTGACAATGTCTTGGGACAGAGTACATATCTTTATCTTGGCCAGTCGTATCTTAAATTGGGAGAGAAGAACAATGCTTTGCGCGCTTTTGAATCTGCTTCGCGAATGAATTTCGACGCTTCGGCCAAAGAAACGGCAATGTATAACTACGCTATCCTCTTGCATCAAAATTCGGTTTCCGGTTTTGGAGAATCGGTTAGCGCTTTGGAAAATTTTTTGAACGCCTACCCCCAATCCATTTACAGCGATCAGGTAAACGATGCTTTGATCGATGTCTATTTGACAACGAAAGATTATGCTACGGCTTTGCGTTCGATTTCCAAAATCAATTCTCCCGGGTGGAAAATATTGGAAGCCAAACAAAAAATTTACTATTACTTGGGGACAGTAGAGTTTACAAACGGCCATTACAAGTCGGCCATCGACTATTTTACACAGGCCGCCGCTTCGGGCGATTATGCAGTCGACGAAAAGGAAGCCGCTCTTTACTGGAGAGCCGAATCCTATTACCGGCAAAACAATTACATCCAGGCGGCAAGAGATTATCAAGCTTTTTTGAATACAAACAATCAAAGTGGTGATTTAGCGGCAATGGCCAACTACAATCTGGGTTATTGTGCATTCAAGCAAGGAGATTATGAACAGGCCAAAGACTACTTCCAAACATTTATCCGGAGGGGAAAAAACGATAAGAGCTCTTTGGCGGATGCATTTGCCCGCTTGGGCGATTGTTATTTCTACAATCGGCAATTCGAGGATGCTGAAAACGCTTATAATCAATCGGCAAGCATTATGCCTTCGATGAGCGATTACGCTTTGTTTCAAAAAGGATACGTATTGGGTTTGCAGAAAGATTATAGGGGTAAGGTGGAACAGATGAATCGATTGATCAAAGATTTTCCGGAATCTCCTTATGTTGCGGATGCAATGTATGAAAAAGGGCGATCGTATGTTTTATTAGACAATTCGACGGCTGCTATCGAAACGTATCAACTTTTATTGAACAAATATCCTCAAAGCAATCTGGCGCGTAAAGCCGGTTTACAGATTGGTTTGTTGTATTACAATTCCAATCAGATTCAACAGGCTGCTATGGCTTACAAAAACTTGATCAGCAGGTATCCCGGAAGTGAAGAAGCCAGAATAGCGCTTCAGGATTTGAAATCGGTTTATTTCGATTCGAACGATATTGCTTCTTATGCCGACTATGTTCGATCGCTGGGGGGAGCGGTCAAATTTGAGACTTCGGAAGAAGATTCGTTGACTTACCTGGCAGCGGAACGCTTTTTCTTGAAGGGGAATATCCAAGAAGCTCAAAAAGCTTTGAACAATTATTTGCAGGCTTTTCCCATTGGAGCGTTTAACCTCAAAGCGCATTATTATTTAGCCAACACCTATTACGAGCAGAAAAATTACGCTCAGGCGAAAAAGGAATATGCCAAAGTATTAGATGCGGGAAGTACGCAATTTTCGGAAGAAGCGATTGCCCGTACTGCTGAATTGCAATACAACGATAAGGAATACGAAGCCGCCATGCGGTCGTATGAAAATTTGCAAAATATGGCCGACAGCAAAGCCAACCGCGAAATCGGTTCGTTGGGCGTTATTCGTTCGGCTGCGCAATTAAAGAATAATAATGCGATTATTCGCTCTGCTAATATCTTGTTGACTGACAAAACGCTTAATCCTGAAATTGCTGCGGAAGCCAAATATTACAGGGCCAAAGCGTATGCGGAAGTGGGAGAAAAAACCAAAGCCGTATCCGATTGGGAAGATTTAGCTCAGGATACGCGAACAGCTTTCGGCGCAGAAGCAAGATATTTGTTGGCGCAATATTATTTCAACGAAGGCAATGTGAAAGAAGCGAAAATAGTGATTAACGATTATATCCAACGGGGTACTTCGCATGCTTACTGGCTGGCGAAAAGCTATATTTTGTATTCTGATATTTTTGTTGCGGAAAATAACAAACTGCAGGCACGCCAGTACTTGGAAAGTTTGCAGGCCAACTATAAAAATAAAAATGACGATATTCAAAACGTCGTGAAAGAACGATTAGAAAAATTGAAATGAAACACTATTGGATTCTGTTTTTTAATAAAAACAATTTATGAAAGAATTTATACTCACTGATACTCAAACGGAAAATGCAGTATTGGTCGGATTGATAACGCCCGAACAAAACGAAATAAAGTCGAAAGAATATTTGGATGAATTGGATTTTTTGGCTTCTACGGCAGGCATCAAAGCGGTGAAACGATTTACGCAACGGTTGGATCGACCGAATTCGGTTTCGTTTGTAGGCTCCGGCAAATTGCAAGAATTGAAAGAATATATTGCGAACGAAGAGAATCAAATTGGAATGGTCATTTTCGATGATGAGCTTTCTTCCAAACAGTTGCGTAATCTGGAAGGCGAATTGAAAGTGAAAATACTGGATCGTACCGGACTGATTTTAGATATCTTTGCCGGACGAGCGCAAACGGCGCATGCTAAAACGCAAGTCGAACTGGCTCAATACAATTATATGCTTCCGCGATTGACCCGCTTGTGGACGCACCTGGAACGGCAAAGCGGAGGGGGTAGCGGTGGATTCCGGATGCGGGGTCCCGGAGAAACGCAATTGGAAACTGACCGGCGGATTATTCTTAGCAAAATTGCCAAATTGAAAGAAGACTTGAAGGAAATCGACAAACAAAAAGCGACCCAACGAAAAAACAGGGGACGGTTGGTGCGAGTCGCTTTGGTAGGCTATACCAATGTGGGTAAATCGACCTTGATGAATCTTTTGAGCAAATCGGATGTATTTGCCGAAGACAAACTTTTTGCCACTTTAGATACGACCGTCCGCAAAGTAACGATCGACAATCTTGCGTTTTTGCTGGCCGATACAGTGGGATTTATTCGCAAGCTTCCCACTGAATTGATCGAATCGTTCAAATCGACTTTGGACGAAGTGCGCGAAGCCGATTTGCTGGTGCATGTCGTGGATATTTCTCATCAAGCTTTTGAAGAACAATTGGAAGTAGTGACTCAAACCTTGAACGACCTTATGCAGGAAGTCAAGCCTTTTCTGATTGTTTTCAACAAGACGGACGCTTTTTCGTATGTGGAAAAAGAAGAAGATGATTTAACTCCGAGAATACGGGAAAATATCTCATTGGAGGAGTTGAAAAAAACGTGGATGAATAAACTAAATGAAAATTGCGTTTTTATTTCCGCACGAGAAAAACAAAACATTGAAGAGTTGAAAACTTTGTTGTACAAAAAGGTAAAAGAAATTCATACCCAACGATTTCCGTATAATGATTTTCTTTACCAAGAATACGATGAAGTCTAAAATTTTGCTCTTGCGAAAGTAAAAAACGGATCAGAAGAAAATTTTTTTAACGATGTATAGACAACTTACAAAAGAAGAAATTGCAATTTTGGAATCTCAAAATTGCAGAGCAGAGAATTGGAATGCAATAGAGGTGAGTACGGGATTTGAGACGAGCCATATTCACCACGTTGCTTTTTCGGGAAACATCCGGTTGGGGCAATTCAACTCCTTGTTTAGTTTTCCAGGAGGGGTAAAGAAGCATTCCGGTCTTTATCAGGCGACGCTTCATGAGTGTGAAGTAGGGGATAACGTTTTGATTGAAAACGTTCAAAATTACATTGCCAATTATAAGATTGGCGCGAATACCTTCATACAGAATGTTGATTGTATAGTGGTAGATCAAAAATCCACTTTCGGAAACGGCGTTGAAGTGGCGGTATTGAATGAAACAGGGGGGCGCGAAGTGAAAATCAATGATAAACTTTCGGCGCATATAGCCTATATTCTGGCGCTTTATCGTCACCGTCCTCAATTAATTGCCCAGTTGAATGGGATGATCGATTATTATTCCCAAAAGCATGCTTCCGAAACAGGAACAATAGGGGAGAATGTTTGCATCACCAATACCAGTTTGATACGGAACGTCCGAATTGGCGATAATGCGCGGGTGGAAGGAGTGTGCCGTCTGGAAAACGGAAGCATCAACAGCAACGAGTACGATCCCGTGCATATCGGTTACGGCGTCATTGCTGAAGATTTCATTATCTGTTCCGGTTCGAAAGTGGAAGACGGCGTTATGCTTACCCGCTGTTTCGTAGGACAAGCTTGCCGCTTGGGACATGCCTACTCAGCTAGTGATTCGCTGTTTTTTAGTAATTGCCAGGGAGAAAACGGCGAAGCATGTTCGATTTTCGCTGGTCCTTATACCGTTACGCATCATAAATCTACCCTGCTGATTGCCGGCATGTTTTCTTTTATGAACGCCGGTTCGGGTTCCAATCAAAGCAATCACATGTACAAGTTAGGGCCGATTCATCAAGGAATCATCGAACGGGGAGGGAAAACGACCAGTGATTCTTATATTCTATGGCCGGCTAAAATTGGCGCTTTCTCGCTGATTATGGGGCGGCATTACCGCAATCCAGATACTTCCGACATGCCGTTTTCGTATTTGATCGAAAACAACGACGAAACCGTTTTGGTTCCGGGAATCAATCTGAAAAGCGTGGGTACGATCCGTGATGCGCAAAAATTTCCAAAGCGCGACAATCGGAAAGATCCCAATCGTTTGGACCAAATCAATTTTAATTTGTTGAGCCCTTACACCGTTCAAAAAATGTTTAGAGGCGTCGAAATTCTGAAAGGCTTGCAGGAACACTGCGGCGAAATTTCTGAAAGCTATACCTATCAAAGTTGTAAGATTAATAATTCATCCTTGAGACGCGGTTTGGAGTTGTATGATAAAGCCATTCGTAAATTTTTGGGCAACTCTCTTATTTCCCGTTTGGAACATTATACCGATTCTATTGACACTGTTCGCGAGCGGCTGAAACCGGATACTCCGATTGGTTTGGGAAAATGGCGCGATATCGCCGGCGTTTTGATGCCGAAACAGACGGTAGATGAACTGCTGAACGGCATCGAATCTGGAGAAATATCCAAATTGAAAGACATCAATGCTTTCATTGCCAAGGCGCACGAAAATTATTATTCTTACGAATGGACCTGGGCTTGGGATAAAATCCAATGGTACTACCATTTGAAATTGGAAACCATTACTCCGAATGATATTGTCCGGATAGTAGAAGATTGGAAAGAAGCGGTGGTCAGTCTGGATCAAATACTCTATGAAGATGCAAAAAAAGAATTTTCACTCAATGCGCGAACCGGCTTCGGCGCTGACGGCGATAACAACGAGCAGCGTCTGGATTTTGAACAAGTACGCGGAGTTTTCGAAAAAAACACCTTCGTAGCTTCCCTGATCCAACACATAGAGAGAAAGACAAACCTGAGAAACCGTGTAGTGGAAGAAATGAAAGGCTTGTCTTAAAAAATTTGATTATTTGAAAATGCCGATACCGTGCAGCAAAATAAGAAAGAAATTGTAATTTTGCAGAAAACTACTCGTATGAAATATCCATGGTGGGCAAACATTATTTAAGGTATTCGCATGGGTATTTCATCTGAGAGTTTAAAGAATGTCAAGTATTAAAACATGCATGCAAAAGATTCTTTATTTAATTATATTGAAGCAGATCATCATTATGAAATCAGGAATGACGACTGTTTGCCTGTTCTCAAAAAAATAGAAAATAATCAATTTGATCTTATTCTTACTTCTCCTCCTTACAATGTAGGAAAATCGTATGAAACTACGACAAGCATTGAACAATACCTTGAATCTCAAGAAATAATTATTAGCGAATTAATACGCGTCTTGTCCGAAAAAGGCAATTTGTGTTGGCAAGTAGGAAATTATGTTCATAAAGGAGAAGTTTTTCCTTTGGATATTTATTATTATTCCATCTTCAAAAAATACGGTCTTCAATTAAGGAATCGGATTATTTGGTATTTTGGACATGGACTTCATGCAAGAAAAAGATTTAGCGGACGATATGAAACAATTTTATGGTTTACTAAATCAGACAATTATATATTTAACCTTGACAATGTACGAATTCCGTCTAAATACCCGGGGAAAAGATATTTTAAAGGCCCGAAAAAAGGACAAATATCTGGAAATCTGTTAGGGAAAAATTCAAGCGATATATGGGAAATTTTGGAGCAAGATTGGGATAAGGCTCTATGGGATATTCCCAATGTAAAATCCAATCATCCCGAAAAAACGCAACATCCATGCCAATTTCCAATTGAGTTAGTTGAACGTTGCGTTTTAGCATTAACGAACGAAGGAAGTTGGGTGCTTGACCCATTTGCAGGAGTTGGATCGACTGTGTTAGGCGCATTAAAAAATAATCGCAACGCTATCGGTATTGAAAAAGAAGAAGTTTACTGTCGTATAGCCGAACAACGCATTCAAAAATTAAAAGAAGGCATTTTAAAAATCCGTCCCGTAACGAAAAAAATATATCAACCAACAGGTAAAGAAAAAGTTTCACAGTTACCATTGGAATGGATGTAATTGACGATCACAATGAATAATTCTTATGAAAATAGCTCAAAAATATTCGCATCTGAATGGTGAAGAGTATTTGATTGTTCATCATGGTAAACTTTATAAAGAAATAATTACCACCGTTGAAAGTATTGATGCTCAAGAATATTTGACAAAAGAGAGCAAAGAAAAAACGATGCTGGGTAAAAAGTTGTATAGTCCCATTGAATTGAATAAGATTTTTAATGAAAAGTTTAACAGCTTGGGTTGGCATGGAAGCAAATACAGATATTACGTTACAACAGAACCAAAATTACTTCCAGAACTCATAAGTCTTTCTTATGAAAAGCAGAAAGTTTTTTTAATTGAACATGGCGTTGAAAACCCCATATCTTCTTATAAACAAACCGATTTTGTCAAAGAACGAATTGCTATAGAAGTTCAATTTGGAAAATATGCTTTTGTCGCTTTTGACTTGTTTGTTAAGCACTTGCTTTTTTATTCAGGCAATGAAATTAATCTTGGTATTGAAATATTATTAACAAAAAGGATGCATCTCAAATGAGCAGTGGAATTGCATATTATGAGGGAGAAGTTTATAACATATTGCGACAAGGTCGCAATAATCCACCTGTTCCCTTGTTAATATTGGGAATAGAGCCTTAAAAAATCGTATATCTCATTACATCATTTAAATATAATAATTATATGGCTACACCTCCATTCAAGTATCAAAATCCTTTTCCTCTGGGAAAAGATGAAACAGAGTATTATTTATTAACAAACGAAGGCATTTCGACCACTGCTTTCGAAGGAAAAGAAATCCTGAAAGTGGAACCCGAAGCGTTGACTCGCTTAGCAAACGCTTGTTTTCATGATTGTGCATTTTTCTTGCGTCCAGCGCATCAAAAGCAAGTAGCTGCTATTTTAGCAGACCCCGAAGCAAGCGAAAATGATCGATACGTGGCATTGACGATGCTGCGCAATGCAGAGGTATCGGCCAAAGGGATTCTTCCCTTTTGTCAGGATACAGGTACGGCTACGATCATTGCTAAAAAAGGCCAACAAGTCTGGACGGGAGGAGGCGACGAAGAAGCCTTATCCAAAGGGGTATATAAAACCTATACGGAAGAGAATCTCCGGTATTCCCAAACGATAGCATTGGATATGTATACCGAAAAAAATTCGGGAACCAATCTTCCTGCTCAAATAGATATTCAGGCAGTGGATGGCGATGAGTACAAATTTTTATGCATTGCTAAGGGAGGAGGTTCCGCAAATAAAACTTATTTATATCAGGAAACCAAGGCATTGTTAAATCCTGAATCGCTGGAGAAATTTTTGATCGAAAAAATGAAATCGCTGGGTACAGCCGCTTGTCCGCCCTATCATATCGCTTTTGTTATTGGAGGAACGTCGGCCGATGCTTGCCTGAAGACCGTCAAACTGGCGTCCGCCAAATATTACGATACGCTTCCGACGCAGGGAAATGAAGGCGGTCAGGCTTTTCGCGACTTGGAATTAGAGGCCAAAATGTTGAAAGCCGCTGGAAAAATTGGTCTGGGCGCGCAATTCGGCGGAAAATATTTGGCGCATGATGTTCGCATCATTCGTTTGCCGCGCCATGGAGCCTCTTGTCCGGTAGGAATGGCCGTTTCCTGTTCAGCTGACCGGAATATCAAAGCAAAAATCAATAAAGAAGGCATTTGGATTGAAAAGATGGAAGACCATCCGGCTCGATATATTCCCGAAGCTTTGCGGAAAGCGGGAGAAGGCGATGCGGTAAAAATCAATCTGAATCGTCCGATGAAAGAAATTCTGGCCGATCTCACCCGCTATCCGGTAGCTACTCGCTTGTCGCTGACCGGAACGATCGTCGTAGGCCGAGATATTGCTCATGCCAAATTGAAAGAATGTTTGGACAGAGGAGAAGATTTGCCGCAGTACATCAAAGACCATCCGATTTATTACGCCGGTCCGGCCAAAACGCCGAAAGGAATGCCTTGCGGGTCGATGGGGCCGACCACAGCTGGACGCATGGATTCGTATGTTGATCTGTTTCAGTCTCATGGTGGGAGCATGATCATGTTAGCCAAGGGTAATCGCAGCCAACAAGTGACCGATGCCTGCCAAAAATACGGCGGATTTTACTTGGGTTCGATCGGAGGCCCTGCAGCTATTCTGGCACAAAACAACATCAAAAAAATCGAATGTTTAGCTTATCCCGAACTCGGAATGGAAGCGATTTGGGAAATAGAAGTAGAGGATTTCCCTGCCTTCATTCTTGTGGATGACAAAGGAAACGACTTTTTTAAGCAATTGAAATAAAATTTTTCACTGCAGACGCAAAAGATACCTTCCGTACGCGGTGGCCTACGGAAGGTATCTATTTATTAAAAAGGATAGGAAAAGCGCAAAAAAAAGTTTGATAAATATTTGGTAGTAAAGAGCATTGATAGGGATGTCTGCCGGAGTTTTCTCCCTGCGAAGTTTTGATTATTGATGAAAGCGACTGGGAGAAAAAAGGGTAGGGGGTAACTCCTCCATTTCTGGAAATGGATCAATGTCAGGCTCACACTCCAGACAAATCTCTGAAGATGATATAATTGATCCAATGTTTAAACGTTCTTGCCAAAAACCAAAAGATATCAATGCCGCTTTTAACCTGTATAAAGAACGGGATAAAGACCACATTTTTACTCCCCTTGCCGTTTAACGTTTTCTTCTTTTAATCAAACATATTTCTGAATTTACTGAATATTCGTTCCTTTACAAGATTGGTTGGTTGGAAATTAGGAGAATGTTCCAGCGTTGATAAAATATCTTTTTGTTCCTTCGTCAGATTTTCAGGTACGTAAACGGCTATGTTGATCAATAAATCCCCCGTCCCATAGCGATTAACCGAAGGCAATCCTTTGTTTTTCAAACGGAGAACTTTTCCCGGTTGGGTACCGGGTTCTACTTTTATTTTTGCTTTTCCTTCCAATGTCGGAACTTCGACCGTACTCCCCATCGCCGCTTGTGGAAATGTCAAGATCAAATTGTAAATAATATCTTGCTGGTCTCGAATCAATTCTGGATGAGCTTCTTCTTCGATTACTACCAATAAGTCGCCATTTACTCCTCCTCTGCGGGCGGCGTTTCCTTTTTCGCTTATCGAAAGTTGCATGCCTTCTTCAACTCCAGCGGGTATGCGGACTGTAACCACTTCGTCGCTCTTGACAATTCCCTCTCCGTAGCAGTGTGGGCATTTTTTCGTAATTATCTTCCCTTCGCCCTGACAGTTAGGACAGACAGAGGAAGTTTGCATTTGTCCGAAAATGCTGTTTACTACTCGCGTCACATGACCCTGGCCGCGACAAGTAGAACAAGTCGTATAGGCTTGCGTACCGTCAGCGCCGGTTCCTTTGCAATGGGTACACGTAACGTATTTATTTACTTTTATTTTCTTTTCAACTCCGGTTGCAATTTCTTTCAGCGTCAATTTGACTTTTACTCTTAAATCGGAACCCCGATTGGTGGTTTTCCTTCCATTCGAAGAAAAACCGTTGCCAAAACCGCTGAACGATCCCCCGAAACCTCCGCCGAAGATGTCGCCAAAATGCGAGAAGATATCTTCCATCGTCATGCCGCCTCCGTAGCCGCCTGCCGATCCGTTTACGCCTGCTTGCCCAAATTGATCATAACGGCTTCTTTTGTCTTCGTCGCTTAAAACTTCATACGCTTCGGCCGCTTCCTTGAATTTTTCTTCCGCTGCTTTGTTTCCCGGATTTTTATCCGGATGGTGTTGAATGGCTTTTTTTCTGTAAGCCTTTTTTATTTCTTCTGCAGAAGCATTCTTCGAGACCCCTAAGACCTCGTAATAATCTCTTTTTGCCGTTGTTGCCATTTTTATTTAATTAATTAGCTACCACTACTTTTGCATGGCGAATGACTTTATCGTTCAACGTATATCCTGTTTGCAAATTATCAACTACTTTTCCTTTTTGTTCTTCCTCTTGAGCAGGAACGGCTGCCACCGCTTCGTACAAATCGGCATCAAAAGGTTGGCCTATCGCTTCGATGGCTTTTACGCCATTTTGTTGGAGGAAGGACATAAATTTCTGGCTAATCAAATGAACGCCTTCTTTTATCGCATCCAAATCTTTGGCTTTATCTATCGTATCCAAAGCTCTTTGAAAATCATCCACTATGGGTAAAAGTCCTATTAAAACTTTTTCTCCCCCATTTTTTATTAAATCTGCCTTTTCTTTGATTGTACGTTTCCGGTAGTTATCGTATTCAGCCATTAAACGCAAATAAGAATCTTTTAACTTTTCTAACTCTTCCGACGTATTGTCAGTTACTTCTTGCTCTTTTTCAGAATCGTCTTTCTGAACTTGCTCTTTTGGCATATTGTCCGCTAAGTTGTCAGCAGGACAATCGTTACATTCTCTTTTATCTTCTAAATCTTTCTTGTTCATAATGTTAGGAATTTATAGTTTAATATTTATCTATCAGCAATTTACTAACAAACGATTAAGCTATAATATTTTTGTTCTCCCTAATTATCTTCAAAAAGTTTGCCAGAAAGACGGAATAATCCTCCGAAAGTTTATGTCCATAACCAAATAAATGAAGAAGTTTGCAGGGCATATGCCAAAATTCCATTTACCCCGCAAGTTGAAGCATACGTTTAATCAAGCGTTGTCCCATGCGGATGGGTACAAAAATGTAAGTCTATTTTTTAGAAAATACGTTCATGAGAATAAAGGGATAAGGGAAAATTTCAAAAAGGCTATCAAGGCTACTAAAGGAGCTTTCAAAAATAAGGTTAATAAAAAGCACGGAAAAATTTTGATACTTATGCCGTATTTTTTACAGCTCACTGTATGGGATATCTTTCTTAATAAAGTAATAATCCCGAAATGCCGGCCAGGACAATCATTAGAATGGGATGAATTTTTGCATATTTTGTTAATGCAAAGGAACTTCCAAAAATAATTAAACTCTTATAGTCCGTAAAATTTTCTTTATTCATCAACAATAGCGCCGCCGCCGCAATCAATCCTACAGTAACCGGACGCAACACTTGAAAGGCATAGCCAAGCTGTGGATTGGAATAAAATTTTCGATAGACTCGGGCAATCGACAAAACAAGAATAAAGGAAGGAAGACAAACGGCAACCGTAGCAACGACAGAACCCCAAACATTATGGGTAGCCACATAACCTATATAAGTTGCCGAATTGATTCCGATAGGGCCCGGCGTCATTTGGGAAATAGCTACAATGTCCGTAAATTCTGTATTGCTGACCCATTGCCGGCTTTCGACTACTTCGTGCTGAATCAGAGAAAGCATGGCATAACCTCCCCCAAATCCAAAAAGGCCAATTTTGAAATAAGTTACGAATAATTGCCAATAAATCATTGCTTTAATCTTTTGATATTTCCATATGCTAATCCGCCCAAAGCGGCAGATAAAACAATATAAACGGGAGAAACTCCCCAATACCAAATCAAAAAAGCGGCGGCTGCCGGAATGATTGCCGTTTTCATACGGATGCCGACTGTTTTAGCCGTCGAAAAAACTGGAACAGCAATCAAAGCGACTACTGCCGGACGGATTGCGCGGAATGCTTTTATAACGTATGGATTATCCTGAAAGCGCCTGAAAAAGGAAGCAATGAGCAATATAATAATGAAAGAAGGCAATATGGCGCCTAAAGTAGCAACGATACTGCCCATAGTTTTTTTCATCCGGTATCCTGAAAAAATAGCTATATTGACTGCCAAAACGCCCGGCAACGTTTGCGACAGGACGATCATGTCCACAAAATCATTGGCCGATATCCATTGTTTTTTTTCAACAATCTCTTTTTGGATCAAAGGCAGCATGGCATAACCGCCTCCGATTGTAAATGCTCCGATTTTGAAAAAGGTATAGAATATTTGCCCGTACAAATTCATCTGCGAGTTCTTCTAACGCTTCGCGTAGGAGACGCTTTTTCTTCCGATTTGTTGGAGGATGATTTTGTTTTTTGTTCCTTTACTTTTTCCTCTTTTTCATTATTTTTTCCTCTAACCGATCGGGTTTCTTTCTTTTCTTTAGCCGGTTTCGCAGCCTTGGCGTTTTCTCCCTTCGAAAATGTCGAATCGTTATATACCCACAAATTTTGCCGGAATGTTTTTAATTGGGATTCAATGCTGTCTTGCGCCTGCTTCAAGGCTTCCGGATCGTCGCTTCCTCTTTCCTGTGCCAAGCTGCGATTCATCAAATTGGTTGTTTTAACAATATCGCCCGAATACATGTGCTTCCTGAAATAGTCGTCTATGGTATAAGTCAACACATTGTTGTAATTCGAGGTCATAATCATTTCCCGTGAAATATATGGACGAATATCATCATAAATAACCCAGAAGAGAGGATTTCGGGTTTCACCTCCATAGTAGTAATCTTCCCGTATCAACATGGGACAAAGAGCAACCACTCGCGATTGAAAAGTTCCGGTAGCTTCATCGAAATACCAATTTTCTTTTACCAAATACATGGTTACTTCCGAACTTGGAATATCATTGTTGTCGATCATATACTTCACATTGGGTCCCAAACCTTGAGTTTTATACAATATCTCGTATTTTTTCAAAATATCTTCAAAATTGATTTTTTCTTCTTCCGAGAAAACTTCACGTTCGCCGACATAATTATAAGCTGGGACTTTTTTATCGGCCAATAATTTGAATATCACAGTGAAAAGATTCATCCGATCGCCGATAGGCTGAACGGGATAATACAAAGCGGCATTGTTTTCCTTTGTCAAATCGACATAGCGGTAAATTTCGCGCAGCCAAGCTATATGACCCGAAATTCGCGACTCCATTTCATTTTTTATTTTTGCTCTCTCGCTCAATGCCTGCGTATTATCCGCACTGGGAGTTTCCGAAGCACGTGGACGGGTTCTACGTGCTTGTTCCTGATTTTGGGAAAAGCATTCCTGAACAAATGCAAAAAGCAAACAAATTAAGCCGATGCAATACAATTTCTTCATTTTTATACTGTTCTATACACTTTGTTCTCTCCCATTCTCCGAAAAAATGGGCGGACAAAAACATTTTAATTAATTATAATTTCTAAAGGAGCTTTCAATGTTCTTTCAGTTCCATCCGGGCCGCGTACTGCAATGCTTCTTACCAACGCTGTTTTTCCCCGCGCCAACTGACGAATCAGATTTTTTTGACGTTCCGAAAAACGACCGCCATCGGAAATTTCTTTAATCGTCATTCCCAATCCGTCAGTAGTACTTAATTCGAACCGTACCACAGTAAAAGGAATATTGAGTATGCCGTCATCAATAGCCGCTTTTACAACGTCTGCATTGGTTAAAGCGGCCTTAGACAGCGGGCCTCCATCGAATTTGATCGAATTTCCAGCCGGATCGGAAACGGTCAAATAAGCGCTCGGATCCGGTAATGCTCTCACCCGAAATGATTTTCGACCCATCGGCAACGATCGTCCATCACTCATTTTGGCCGTAACGGTTACAAAAGCTTCTTCTCCTATTTTGGATGGCCTGGCCACCCAAATGTCGTTGGCTTTATGCGTCAACGAACCATTGGTGATGGTCGCCGAAATATTCTGGTTAACCACTCCCGGTGCCGCGATGCTGATTTCATTGTCGATTCCGGCATACAAAACGTTCATCAAAACCGGAGCAATAGTGGCGCTTGGCTCTATCACAAAATATTGCGACGAAAAATCACGGCGAAGAACCGAACCGTCTCCCCGCGGCAATTCGATATAACCCTTCAATTGAAAAGTTCCCGTCGAACCCGTACCGGCCACATACTGACCGTTGGCTCCTTCCGATAAGGCTTTACCGTTGACAAATATTTTGGGTTTTTGCGTGGAATCTTGCGCCGAAACTCCGATGGATGCTTTATAAGAGCCTCCCCGCATAACGATTTGCGATTCAGGTATTACATACGCATCTATTTTATTTACTCGAAAATCAAGCACGTCAATATTTTTCAACAGATCATTCAACACTTCGCCTTCTGCATACCGGATATCGTTTTGTAATTTAGTCAATAATGTAACCGAAGCGGCAACCGGCATTCGCCAAAACATAGACTCTTCCCATGTTTGTTCGTTTTCTTTGGCTTTTGCGGAAGGTTCTGTACTCAAGTTGTTTTCAATGATTCTTTTGATGGAAGGATCGGTTACCAAGGTAGCCACATATTCGCGGTAAGAATCTACGCTGGTTTTCAACCGGAGAGCATCATTTTTACCGCGTTCGAACATCACTTCGTAAGCGGCGTTCAAGTCGTCGGGATGCTTCAAATGTTCTGGATTTCCGCCTTTTCCATCGGCTTTCACCACAATATGCTGTTTCAGTCCCTGAATGTAATTGAACAACGAATCGGTTAATATCTTTACCTGCGCTCCTTTATCGTACCAGTCTTTTGTCTTTTCGGGATTGGTTTTGTAATAAGCGCCCAAATCGCTGAAAATACGATCGTTATGTTCGGCGGTAACTTTTACAGAACGAAGCAAACTATCTTCCACCAATTCAAAGCCATCCAATACTTCGGATGAAACATTGAGCGCAAGCATAGCAATGAACACCAGATACATCAGGTTGATCATTTTCTGCCTCGGCGAAGCTGGAGTGTTTGAAGCCATGTTTTTGAATTATTTAGTTTAGGTAGTTGGAGGAGTGAATGCAGGGCCTGCTCCATACATATTCATTGTCATAGCATTCAACAAGCGGTTGTAAACATTGTTGAGCGCTTGCAATTGCTGTGCCATCTTTTCCGTTTCATGGCGGAAAATCGAACTGTCGACCACCGAGCCTTCATACAAATCTTTTATTCGCGCCAAACCAGAATTAATTCGTTCTATTGCACTGATTTGAGAGCTTATGCTCCTTAATTGTATTTCGTAAATGGTATTCAATCCCTGAATGTTTCGATTCAGAGCTTCCATTTGTTGAACATAGCCGACAGACGATTGACTGATGCCTTCCGAATTGTCGGTAATGCTCTTATATGAATTAAGCAAGACGCCGGAAACTTGATTCAAACTGTTGGTTACTTCGCTAAAGCGTTTCATGTCTTCCGACAAAGTAGTTACTTGATCCAGATACTGTTGAGTAGCCTCGGTCATTTCCGCTATTTTGGATAACTGATCAGCAGCCGTAGCCATTTTTTTGATACTTGCAGTCAAAGCATTCGTGTCTTCTTCCGAAATGCCGACGGCATTGGGAATTCCAAACGATTGGCGAATCTGATCGGGAGTCATTTGAGCTACTGCTTCAGCCGCCGACGAGGGTGGGTTGGAGCCTTTGCTCTCGGAATCGACTCTTTTCATCGAATCGTTCATCCCACTGTTGCCCGCTGGAACTCCTCCGCCATAATTGCCAATCAAGCCTCCCCCCACAAAAACGCTGCCGCGAATAGAATCGTCTGCTTTGTTATTTTCGGAACGGTTGTCTTTTTCCTGACTTCCGCCTCCAAGGGAACCGCCTCCAATAATCACGGTACCTCCTCCCGAATTTCCGCCGCTTTCGACGATCATCCCATTTCCTTTTCCTTCCGCCCTGAACGGATTAATTTCCGGACGTTCCTGACCAGCCGATTCAGCGCCTTCCAATCCCGGAAAAACACGTTCCCATTGGTAGTCTCTTCCCGGTTGGTCGAACGCCGAAATAAGGAACACCAAAAATTCGGTAATCATACCGACCGTTAACAAGACATTTCCTAAACCAAAAGGCCAGTGGTTCAATTTAGCCAACGCGCCAATAATCACAACCGCCGCACCTACATTATAAAAAACTTGAAAAAACCTTTTTCCCTGATCGCCGGATAAGAATTTTTCGACTATGTTTTTATATCTTCTTTTAAATCCCATAATATTATCTTTTTTTCCCTTTGACAAATCCTACCTGTGTTCTTACGCAACGGAAACCGATATAAGAACGTTGTTCATTCTGATATTCAAACGAACGGATATCCGAACGGATGAAATGCGCCACATCTTTCCACGAGCCGCCGCGTACCACTTTTTTCTTCAAGGCGTAAGGGTCTTCCTTTGCCGCATTGTAAGCATATTGAGGATTCACATCGTTCATTATTTCAGGGCCAGACTCCAGAAAGGCGGTCGAAGTCCATTCCGCCACATTTCCAGCCATATCGTACAAGCCAAATTCGTTAGGAGCGAAAGAGGCCACACGAGACGTAATCAAGTGTCCGTCTTCCGTATAATTACCTTCTCCCGGTTTAAAATTTCCCAGAAAACAATTTTTGTCGCCTATAGGCCCATCCTGCCGCCAGGGATAAATACGATCCGATTTGCCGCTTCGGGCGGCATATTCAAATTCGGCTTCCGTAGGCAGACGATAGGGTTCAATCGTATTCCGGATGGCATTATCCAGCGATTTTCTCAAAAAATCGGTTCTCCAAGCGCAAAAGGCATTGGCTTGTTCCCACGAAACGCCTACCACCGGATAATCGTTGTATCCCGGATGATTGAAATACAGACGCATATAAGGTTCGTTATAGGCATTGTTGAAATCGTTGACCCAGGCCGATTCGTCTGGATAGATATTAATCATATAGGTGTTTAGAAAATCCCATAACGATCCCAAGGAACGCGTAATTGTTTCGTTGACAATGCGCCCGTCTTCATTGACATAAGCCGTATCTTTTGAAATCATTATACTTTCGTTTGGATCGACTTTGACATCCGTATTGTATACTCTTCTTTCCGGATCCAAGCGATTTCTTCTCAAAGCCGCTTGAGTGGCGTCGAACACCGAATAATGATAAATCATTTGGTTTGGATCCAACTTGGTTTCGTGTGTGACCGGATTGGTCCAATAAACGCTGCGAATGGCCGATAATTCGTCTTCATTGGCTCGTCTCTCAGATGGAATCGGACGTTTCCAATCCAAAATGGGCGGATCAATTGGATTTCCCTCTTTATCTTCTTCTATTTTAAATAAATCGTTTCCACCGTAAGCCGGATCATACAAACGTTCCCTGACAATGGAATCCCGCACCCAATAAACAAACTGGCGATATTGCGCATTGGTAATCTCCGTTTCATCCATCCAAAAGTTATCGACGGAAATCCCTTTTGAATTTTGGTTGATTCCCCAAAGGGTATCATTTTTGGAGGAACCCATTTCAAACGAGCCTCTCCGGATCAATACCATGCCATGCGGATTGGGTTCGTTCCACACCGGAGCGCTTATGCCGGTAAGTTCGCCTCCATCGATGAATGACTTTCCGCAAGAAGCGAAAAACAATGAAGCAAATGAAAATAACAAAAGAAACAAAGGGAATGAGAAAAACAACCACTTTCTGTTTTTCTTCATTCCCATTCCTTTCAATATCCTTATTCCATTTATTCCTTTCATTACCTCCATTTCTTTTACGATTTTCATTTTTTATATTGTTATCTTTACCTTTACAGTTACAGTATTCTCACACTTTTATGTTTGCTTTTTGTTCCTTTCTTAAAATTCATGTCCATCGAATATTTGACAAACACTTCATGGCTGCCTGAAGATACCTGAATAATTCTGGAAAAAACAGGCACGTCGTATGCATAGCCTACTTCCAGTATTTTGAATTTTCCTCCCAACATAAATATCATGGATTCTCCTTTTCGCCAAGATACCCCGCCCCAAAACATTTTGTTGTAACTCATTCTCAATGAAATATCTACTTGTGTTTGCTTCAACATTCCCTTCAAGACATTCCCTTTCGTTACTTCTACCAGAGAGTCGCCCGATATATAAAAGGAACTCAATTCGACCGTTTTTAGTAAAACGGAGGGCTGTAATTCTAATAACGAATTGTTCAGTCGTATATTGTACCCCATTGTTAAATAATATGTGCGGGGAATTTCATGCACATGATTTTCGTTCAACGCCAATTTTGGCGCAATCAAATGGGTGACAGAAAGTCCTACATAGCCCTTTTTGGCAGCATAATAAAGACCCACCGCCCCATCGATGGATTTACCCGAAACCAGAGACGCAGGAATTGCTTCATCGTCGGAAATAGGATAATCGTCGTCGCCGGGAATTTCTACTTTCGTTCCGTCAAAAGATTCATTGATATATCCTCCCTGAATGCCGATTCCGAGATGACCGTTGCGTAATTTGACTTTAAACGCATATTGGACGGAAATAAGCGTCGATTTGAATAAGCCAATTTGATCGTTGTATAAGACAAGACCCCCTCCGTGTTCTCTTCCGCCAAAAAGAAAAGGCATTTCTCCCGCCACCATGCCGGTTTTTGGAGCATGTTCCACTCCCAACCATTGCATCCGGTAAAGTCCTGTCACTTCCAATTTCCCGGATTGTCCCGCATAGCCCGGATTAAAATAATTAGTAACAGCCCAATAATTACTCACCTGGGTATCGAATTGAGCCTGCAAGGACGAAATGCCTGTCCCTAGAAAAACGATCAGTATGAAAAATATTTTTTTCATTCATAAATATGAACGGACAGAAAAGCAAATAATTGTTTGTCTCAAAGTAAAAACGATCGGCATTTGCGCAATTCTTTTACTACTGAATTTATCCCGTTAAAAATTAACGATTTAAAACAGGCTAACAATAACCATAGAGATACTAATACAAGACTATTTTACTGACCTTTATTTGATTTTTATCGAGATCGAAAATTTTCAACAAATGGACTCCTTTCGGGAACGAAGCCGTTTCTATTGTATACTGCTTGGTCGACAATTTCCGGCTATGCCACAGCCGGCCAAACAGGTCGTAAAGTTCCACACGGACGGATTCATTTTCAAAAAAAAGAATTTCTATTTGCTCTTGTTTTACGGCAATCGTAAAATTGTTGACTGCAAGCTCTTTTATCCCGTTTGGCGATGACCAATAGCCGCATGGACATCCTGTCTTTTCATTTTTATAAAAAACCGTTTGATTCTGGAAACAATTCAGAATACCTTTACTACCAAAACTCCACGCTATAGGATATCGATACCAAGCATCGGGACCCACCCCTTCGATAAGAGTAATTGAATAGTAGTCATCGGGGAAAATTGGATAGTAGTCAATAGGAAGATAGATAGGAGCAATCAGGTGAATATGCTTCAATCCATTTTGGAAATATACCGAATTGACCACATAATCGCAAACCTCGTTTGGAGGATCAATAGGATATCCGGCAAGCGTATCTCCTTCTTGCAAATCCAGGTCCGATATCAAATATTCTGTATCTAAAAAGGAATTATACAGATATAGTTTGGACGCATCTTCGCTTTCTCGGATATATGTGCTTACATTCTCCCAATTCGATAAATCGGGATGAGAATTTTTCCAATTTTCATTGTCTTCCAACACATTCGAGTATTCGAGTTCTCCCGTTTGGTACATTTTTTTATATACATGGTTGTTGAGCAAAGTATCCCCATAAGCAACTATTTCGGTTGACACCCAACCTACATCCGTTACATGATAATCTAAAAATGACCACCGAGTCATACCCTCATCCAAACAGCGCTGGTAGGGTTGTGCATTGATCATCAAGAATGAAATGAATAAGGGAAAAATACAAAATAAATGTTTCATGATTTGAAAATTTAAACAAATGATTGGATAATACGCTTACTCCTTACGTCGGAAGTGAGCAATACGCCGTTGGCCTGCACTTGACAATTGACGTTGAAATAATTACCTATTTGTCTATCGTAATAGGCCAAGGGGTTCCGTCCCATTGAGTAAAATAAATACCGTATTTTCCATGCAACCAAAGTTGATCGCTATACAGGGATCCATACTCGCCAACAACCACATTCAAGCAGCCGCGTGCCGCACTGCCTCTGCATTCTACCATTGGATTCGACTTTGACTTGCGCATTCAGCGATAAGCAAAAAGGGAAAGAAAGGAAAAAAGAATAGAAAGTTCTCATAATAATTATTTTTTTAAGTCAACAAATAGGACGTTTACTTCATCAAGCAATATTTTATGTAAAGATAATGCTTTCTTGTGAAACTTCATTTTATTTATGTGATTTTTAGAACAAATGAGCAGAGTTTAGAATATGCCCATTAAATAAAGACCACTTCCTTGAACGCATACCGGCGTTCTTCTCCTTCTCTCGTTTCCAAAGACAGGAAACCGTCTGCAGATACCGATTGGATGCGCGCTTCAAAGCATCCCTTTTGATCCTGATAGGGATAAAAACCAAACTTGCGGTAGAGGGACTCCTGATACATTTGGGAAATCAATCCAATCTCGCCTGCTTTCAGTTTTCCGTACAGTTCTTCTATGTGCCGAAGCATGTTTTTCAGTAATGCATCCAAATCCGTATCCTTGCCTAAAATTTGTTTCAAAGAAACTGGACAAAGAGCATTGCTGTAAAAAACTTCTTGATTGACATTCAATCCAATCCCTACAATGGAACGGGATATTTCCGATCCTATCCACTCGTTTTCAATCAAAATTCCGGCTATTTTCCGGTCTTCAAAATAAATATCGTTTGGCCATTTGACGCTTATTTTTTCGGTATAATCGTCCAAAGTTTTTTTAACCCCCAAAGCAATTGTTTCCGAGAGGAGAAAGTGTTGTTTTGCCGGTAAAAAAACAGGATACAACAGAATGCTGCATGTAATATTTTTATCGGCTTCCGCCTCCCAATGATTGCCCATTTGTCCGCGACCCGCGGTTTGATTTCGCGCAAAAAGCGTTGTTCCTTCTTCCCATCTTTGTTTTTCCGACCATTCTTTCAGCAAAAGATTGGTCGAATCTGCCGATTCAATTCGGATAATATTCATCATCGGATTTTTTTTACTTAGGTTCCAGCGTAAGCAATGGAATCATCATTTCTTCCATCGAAATTCCGCCGTGTTGGAAAGTATTCATATAATACGATACATAATGATTGTAATTGTTGGGGTAAACAAAGAAATCCTCATCCAAGGCAAAAATATATTTCGAGCTGACATTGGGAGCAGGTAAACCGAACATCAAGGGATTTGCTATTTCGAAGACTTTTTTTGAATTGTACGACAGGTTTTTACCCACTTTGTACCGAAGGTTGGTATTGGTATTTTTGTCTCCGACTATTTTCACTGGGCTGGTTACCCGCACCGTGCCATGATCGGTAGTTAGAATAACTTTGTATCCTTTTTCGGCAATTTTGCGGAACAATTCCAAGGCCGTGGAATGTTTAAACCACGAACGAGTTAACGAACGGTAAGCGGCCTCTGTAGACGCTAATTCCCGTACCATTTTCGACTCGGTGCGCGCGTGCGACAACATATCGACGAAATTCAACACCACGACATTCAAAGGATAATTTTCCAAACGATTGAAATTTTGCAATAATTTTTCTCCAAAAACCGAATCGTTGATTTTATGGTAAGAAAAAGTATATTTTTTGCGGAAACGTTCCAATTGCGTTTTAATGAGAGGCTCTTCGTTCAGATTTTTCCCTTCGTCCGACTCCTCGTCCACCCATAACTCCGGAAATAGTTCCTCGATCTGAGCAGGCATCAATCCCGAAAATATGGAATTGCGCGCATATTGCGTAGCCGTAGGCAGAATGGAATAATAAAGGTCTTCCTGAACAGTAAAAAAATCAGTCAACATGTCTTTTACTTCCCGCCATTGGTCTAAACGAAAATTATCAATCAAGACGAAAAATATTTTTTCTCCTTCGTCTAAAAGAGGAAAAAGCTTGGTTTTGAAAATATCGGGACTCATCAACGGACGTCCGGGCTGATCTGGGGAAAGCATCCATTTTTCATAATTTTTTTTGATAAACTTGCCGAATACCTGATTGGCTTCCAATTTTTGGGTACGCAACAAATCAGCCATTCCCGTTTGAGATTCCTCTAATTCCAATTCCCAATATGTCAATTTTTTATACAAATCTTTCCAGTCTTCAGCAGTAAACGAATCGTTGATTTGCATGCCGATTTTCATGAATTCCTGTTGATAACCGGAAGTAGTCGTTTCAGTAATAATTCGATTTTTATGCAAATTTTTTTTGATGGAAAGCAAAATTTGATTTGGATTCACCGGCTTGATCAGGTAATCCGAAATCTTACTGCCGATAGCCTGATTCATAATTCCTTCATCTTCACTTTTGGTAATCATGACCACCGGAACCGTCGGATCGTATCCCTTGATCAGCGCCAAAGTTTCCAATCCGCTTAATCCGGGCATATTTTCGTCCAGAAACACAAGGTCGAAAGATTCTTCTCTAACACAATCGATGGCATCCTGACCACTGCAAACGGTTACCACTTCATACCCCTTTTCTTCCAAAAAAAGAATATGCGGTTTCAACAAATCTATTTCATCGTCAGCCCATAAAAGTCGGTCTTGCTTCATAGTAAAAATTATTTAGGATTCGTGAAGCCATCCATTCACAAATATTAATGATTATAAATCCAATTCAGGGAGCTAAATTACAAAAGATTTTGAGAAACGTACAGGTAAGATTCAAAAAAGATTGCATCCCTTTTCCGTACGCCCGTTTTTCTTCTTACCTTTGTCTCCTTCAAAAACAATGATGTCATGAACAAACAACTTTTTTTGGGAGATGAAGCCATCGCTCAAGCGGCCATTGATGCCGGCCTGTCTGGAGTTTATTCCTATCCGGGAACTCCTTCTACTGAAATAACCGAATATATCCAACATTCAAAAATTGCGAAGGAACGAGGCATTCATTCCCAATGGTGCTGCAACGAAAAAACAGCTTTGGAAACAGCTTTGGGTATGTCGTATGCCGGAAAACGAACGCTTTCGTGCATGAAACACGTAGGGTTGAACGTAGCGGCCGACGCTTTTATGAATATTGCCATGTCGGGAATTCATGGCGGAATGATTATCGTTTCGGCAGATGATCCATCGATGCATTCTTCTCAAAACGAACAAGATAACAGAGTATATGGTCAATTTGCCATGATACCCATCTTCGAACCTTCGAATCAACAGGAAGCTTACGATATGATTTATGAAGGTTACGAATGGTCGGAAAAATGGGGATACCCTATTTTGTTTCGAATTACTACCCGGATGGCTCATTCGCGCGCGGGCGTGCAAACAAGGGAATTGAAAGCGCAAAATCCATGTTCCGTAGAAGAAAATGCGCGTTCCAAATACGTGTTGCTGCCGGCCAATGCCCGGAAGCAATTCAAAATTTTGTTGGAAAAACAGAAAGAATTCCTCCAAGCGTCCGAAACATCCAAATACAATCAATTATTGGGTCTACCCGACGAAACTACGGACTGCGCTCCCCGAAGCCGCTTAGGCATCGTCGCCTGCGGTATTGCATTCAACTATTTGCAAGAAAATTTTCCAGAGGGTTTCGAAAATCCGGTTTTGAAAATCAGTCAATACCCTTTGCCTAAAAAGCAATTGTTTCGTCTGGTGGAATCTTGCGAAGAAATTTTGGTTTTGGAAGACGGATTTCCTGTGGTGGAAGAACAATTGAAGGGCTATTTGGGACTGGGACTGAAAGTGCATGGCCGTTTGGATGGAACATTGCCCCGCGATGGAGAATTGACGCCCGACAAAGTACGGAAAGCTTTGGGAAAGGAAGTCGAAGTGTATTATTCCATACCGGACGTGGTCGAAATGCGTCCTCCGGCTTTGTGTGCCGGCTGCGGCCACAGGGATGTTTACGAAGCTTTAAACGAAGTGATCAAAGAATACAAAGACGCCAAAGTATTCAGCGATATTGGATGTTATACTTTAGGCGCGTTGCCTCCCTTCCAAGCTATAGATTCCTGCATCGACATGGGAGCATCGATCACCATGGCCAAAGGAGCCTCCGACGCTGGAATATTTCCGTCGATAGCGGTTATTGGCGATTCCACTTTCACTCATTCCGGAATGACCGGTTTGTTGGACTGTGTCAATGCCGATGCAAATGTACTGATCATTATTTCCGACAATGAAACGACCGGTATGACTGGAGGACAAGATTCTGCCGCCACCGGACGCATTCGATCCATTTGTCAAGGGATCGGAGTTCATCCCGATCATGTGCGCGAAATAGTCCCTTTGAAAAAGAATTATGAAGAAATGAAAAGTATTATTCGGGAAGAAATTGAATATCCGGGCGTTTCGGTCATTGTCCCTTGCAGGGAATGTATTCAGACGCATGCGAGAAAAATAAAAGAAACAAAGAAATGAAAAATTAAACAAAATGGAAACAGATATTATTTTAGCCGGCGTTGGCGGTCAGGGAATTCTTTCGATTGCAGCTGTTATTGGAAGCGCAGCATTGGAAGAAAATCTTTTCATCAAACAAACGGAAGTACACGGTATGAGCCAACGGGGAGGCGACGTCCAATCTCATCTTCGAATCAGCGATCAAGCCATTGCATCGGACTTGATTCCGTTGGGACGAGCCGATATCATTATTTCTCTCGAACCATTGGAAGCTTTGCGTTACTTGCCCTATTTGAAGAAAGAAGGTTGGATTGTAACTAATTCCAAACCGTTTGAAAATATTCCCAACTATCCGAAAACAGACCAATGGATGAAAGAATACCGACGTTTTTCTCATAAAATCGTTTTGAATGCCGAACAAATAGCTAAAGATTTAGGCGCTCCCCGCTCCGGAAATGTAGTTTTGCTGGGAGCGGCTTCTCCATATCTTGGAATTGATTTTTCCCATTTGGAAAATGGGATACGGCAAATATTCGGTAAAAAAGGTGAAAATATAGTGGAAATAAATCTAAAAGCCTTGCAAGTCGGAAGAGAAACAGAAAATTATTTGTCTATTTGAGATCGTTCGAATATCTATCTTCGTATAAAATATTTATATACAAATAGATACAATAGAAATAACAAAAAATAGAGAAAAAAATAGAGCAGGGAAACACCATTTATCTAAAAATAATATAAATATTCACAGTCCAATATTGTTTTTTCAAAATTTTTTATATAATTTCGCGGTATCAGATATAAGTTTTCCGCTATGAGTAATTTTCACCTATATTGCCGCCTTCCATTTTTAGGAGTTATCCTGCTTTTTCCCACGGGTTTACGAGCGCAGTATTTACCTCAAAAAGTAAATTTTTTTGATATTTCTACCAATCATTTGGATACTCCGAAGGATAGTATTGCATTTGAGGATTACGCAAATAATCCGATTCATTCGGCGAATCCTTATTTGCTTCCGGCCGTTTTCGACGGAAAATTTTCAGAAGACATGTCCATTCACCTGCCGGACGCCATTCCTCCCAGAAAAAAGGCACTTTTTCCGATATTGGAGCCGCAAACAATCTATTTAGGCGCTACCAGCCCTGAAGCGGAAGAGTTGAGAAGAACGGCTTACCGCCATTTTATACGAAATAATATATTGTTGGTCAAATATTCTACTGCGAATTTTCCAAAAGAGGTGGAAAAGGTAAAAGAAATAAAGCCGAATATTTTTAAACACCTTTTTGCCATTGAAATAGAAGTCGAAAAAAACGATTCGAACCGTCCCGACCGCTTTATTCCAAAACGAAGATACTGGATAATGAGTGGGAACAGCGTCTTGCAATTTTCGCAAAATTATGTTTCCAAAAATTGGTACAATGGAGGGGTCGGCAACCTGAACCTGGTAAATATTCAGAATTTTACAGCTAATTACCAAAAAGATAAAATACAATTCAATAATTTTGCCGAATGGAGATTAAGTTTTTTCACCAATCCCAACGACACCCTTCGCAAGTTTCGCATGGGCGAAGACTTGATGCGTACTTACAGCGACTTCGGCATCAAACTGTTCAACAGTTTGTGGTCTTATTCGACAAATTTGGAATTCAAGACTCAAGTTGTCCGAAATTACAAAGAAAATTCTTTTGAATATATCTCTTCGTTCCTTTCTCCTTTCCAAATCAACGTAGGTATTTTAGGGGTAAAATATTGGACTTCCAAAGTCTCTCCCCAAAATAAATACAAAAAATACAATCTTTCAATTGATCTTTCGCTTTTATCAATACAGTACACCCATATTGTAAACGACAAGATTGATCCAACACGGTATGGAATCGATACAGGGAAGAATTCCTTATTAGACAAGGGGTCGACTCTAAACGCCAAAGCTATTCTGCAATTCAACCGACAGGTGTCTTTTATATCGCGGCTCAAGTATTTTACAAATTACAAAAAAACGATTTTTGAAACGGAAAGTGAATTGAATATGGCATTGAACCGTTTTTTCTCTACTCGTTTATATTTGTATGGGCGGTACGACGACAGCAAAATAGAAACGAGAGACCCTCATTTGGGCTATTTCCAGTTGAATGAATTGCTCAGTTTCGGATTTAATTATAAATGGTAATCCTTGTTGATGCATGAAACGTTTTGCCGCTCATCGTATTTTTTTACCACCCGATATGGTTTTCCCGTTGCATGTGATCGAATTGGACGACCATCATTGTATTCAACGCCTATTTCCCTTAGAAAATGAAATAAGCCAAACATTTTTTTTCAATGGAATTTTACTCCTTTTGAATCAGAAAATGATTCTCGAACCCTTTTTACAGACAATAAAAAATGAGATGCTGGCAGATCGTTCCGATTTATCTATCTTGCAATTTTTAATGCAGTCTGCTCTTCCTGCACTCGAAAAAGACGACCCCGTTTTTTTATATGTTTTAGAAAGAATTCCTCTTCTCACGAAACAGTCAGAGAGCTTTGTGCATCCCACTACAATCCAAGTCCGACAGATCTATTGATATGCCTTTTCCCTTTTTCTTAAATTTTCATTTCCCTTAAAATAGAGGAGGAAAGGATCCGATTATCAACCCTTGAAATGTAACTTCAAGAATAACCGGAAGTCCGTGGTTGGTTATAAATGGAAATTGACAATTGATAACTGACAATGAAGAAACGGATCATTCTCTCCCTCTTCCTTTATTTGTCAATCATCAATTGTCAATTCATCTTAGCTTCAGTTGGAGATGATCTCCAGCGCCTTTTCCGGACTTACGTGCTTGGCTACAATTACGCCATTCGAATCAATCAGCCAATTGCCGAATCCTTTTTTAAGGCGGTACGATTTAAAGAGTACTGAATTTTTCCCTTCTGTTTCATCAAATTGAGTAGTCTCTTCCAAATGGTCCGCTTTCACAACGCCTTGAAATACCACCGGATTTTCATCAAAAGAAATAGAAATCAATTGAAGATTTTCAGGCTTGAAGCGGGAAATTACATTGTGCATTTTTGCGTTCTCAACTCTTGACTCAGGGTCGTAAGCCGCCCAAAATTGCACCAAAACGTACGCTTTTCCTTCTAATCGGACTCCCTGAAGATTGATCTGAGGGGCAAGATTCCCTTCTTGAATACCTTCGGTTAGTCTTTTTTCATTTGTTCCGGCTCCTACAAAAAGAAAAACAACACACACAATAAAAGAAACGCAAATTAAATACCTCATATTACAATTTTTTGGTAAATACTTATCTTGTATCTCTACAAGCCTCTCGTTTGGAGGTTAATCATCTATATTTCATTAAGGATAAACAATTGTATGAATGAGAAATCGCGCAAAGGTATGAATTGTTGCATAGAAAAACAAATTTTCCAAAACTTTTTCCATACCTTTGTATCTTCATAGCAAGCGTAACAAACTCTGTTTCTTTTAATTTTTATTTTTCTATGAGTGAGGATGTGCTAATTCATTATCAAGATGTTGAACTCAGTTTCAAAGATAATATTGTGCTTCAAAATGTAACTTTTGAGCAACACAAGGGAGAATTTTTATATGTAATAGGGAAGGTTGGTTCCGGTAAAAGTACGATCTTGAAAACACTTTACTGTGAATTACCTGTGAACAAAGGAAATGCTTATATTTTTGATTATGATCTGAAAAAAATCAAAGAGAAACAGATTCCCCTACTGCGTAGAAAAATGGGCATTGTTTTTCAGGATTTTCAGTTATTGACGGATCGTTCGGTAAACAATAATCTTGAATTTGTCCTGCGAGCTACTGGATGGAAAAACCGGCATCAGATCAACGACCGCATCAAAGAGGTTTTAGATCAGGTAGGTATGGTAAATAAGGGATACAAAATGCCCAACGAATTATCGGGGGGCGAACAGCAACGGATTGTGATTGCCCGTGCGTTGTTGAATTCGCCTGAAATTATCCTCGCCGACGAACCTACGGGTAATTTGGATGTAGAATCGGGATGTAAAATTGTTCAACTCCTGCATGATATTTGCGAGAAAGGAACTGCTGTCATCATGACCACTCACAATTACCATTTGGTTCAATTCTTTCCCGCCAAAATCAAAAAATGCGAAAACGGTTCATTGCTGGACTGTGTATTATAGGATGTTGGAACGCACAGAATGCAGATGAAAGAGGGGAATGCAGACTTTATATTCTCTGCTAAAATCCATATCATCTGCATTCTGCGCGTTCCAACTATTCTGCGAATTCAAAGCATTTTTCCACTCAAAAACAGAGCGGCAATTGTAAAATAAATAATCAAACCGGTAACATCGACTAAGGTAGCGACAAAAGGAGCGGAGGCCGTAGCGGGATCCAAACCGATTCGTTTCAGAACAAAGGGAATCATTGAACCGGATAAGGTTCCCCAAAGTACAACAAACAGCAAAGCGACCGCAACGCTGCAGCCAACCCACGCCCAGTATTCTCCATAGTCGTAAAACCCAGCCTTTTGCCAGACAACGATACGAAAAAAGCCAATCACCCCTAAAATGGAACCTAACAGCAGTCCCGAAAGTATTTCCTTCCGCATAACGTACCACCAATTTCTCAATTTCAACTCATCCAAAGCAATGGAACGAATGATCAAACTGGCTGCCTGAGAACCGGAATTTCCTCCGCTGGAAATAATCAAGGGTATAAATAAGGCTAAAATCACCGCTTTCGATATTTCGTGTTCATAATAGGCCATCGCAGAGGTGGTCAGCATCTCGCTAAAGAAAAGAATGACAAGCCATCCCGCACGCTTTTGCACCAACTTAAACAACGAGGTTTGAGTATACGACACGTCCAAACCCTCCGTTCCGCCAAACTTTTGAAAGTCTTCGGTATTTTCTTCTTCCGCTACGTCCATCACGTCGTCGATGGTGACAATACCCAGCAGGGTTCCATCGGTGTCGACTACTGGTAAAGCGACCCGGTCATGGTCTTGAAAAACTTTGATGGCCACTTCCTGGTCGTCGTAAGCATTCAATGCAACAAACCGATTGTCGGTTAATTCCGAAATAACCTGTCCGGGAGAGGCTAATATAAGTTCCTTTATTCGAATATCGTCGATTAATCTCCAATAATCGTCAATAATGTAGATTACGTTTAAAGTTTCGGAGTCGTGGCCGAATCTCCGAATATGATTCAGCGCCTCTTGAACTGTATAATACGGTTTGATAGCCACATATTCGGGCGTCATCAAACGTCCGATGCTGTCTTCCGGATAGCCCAACAAACGGGTGGCTATTTCACGTTCTTCCTTCGACAGCATCTGCACCAAACGTTGACTCACCTTACCCGGCAATTCTTCGAAGAAAGCGGTACGGTCGTCCGGATCCAAATCGTTCAATAAATTGGCTAAGCGGTTTCCATTGGCCGCAAGCCCATCAATAATATCTTCTTGTTGATCATGAGAAAGATACTGAAATGTTTCTTTTGCCGACTTTCCGGGCAAGAGCCGGAACAGGATAATTCCGTCGCTTTTGGATACGGCTTCAATTAAGTCGGCTATTTCAAGCGGTTCAAGTTCGTTTAGTTTTTGTTTTAATGTTTTCCAATCTTTATTTTCAATCAGCTCTCGAAAACAATTTGTCATTTCATCCATCTGAAATCCTCCTTACTCAAATAATTTCTGTAAGGAGAACTTATACGTACCCCTTCAGAAAAGTTAATACTTCTGTTTATGTTCTCGTGTATTGTTGCAACTATGATAATCCGGTACGTCGTCCATAATCTGAACTATTTCAAATTTAAACTAATTTGTGAATGACTAAACCCGAACGTAATTTGGGTTCGAACCAAGTTGTTTTCGGCGGCATGATATTGCCCGTATCAGCAATATCAATCAATTGCTTCATCGATACAGGATATAAAGCTAAGGCAGCCGCCATTTCTCCACTGTCTACTCTTCTTTTCAATTCTTCCAACCCGCGCAATCCGCCTACGAAATCAATCCGCTTATCGGTGCGAAGGTCTTTTATTCCCAATATTTGATCCAAAATTAAATTAGAAGAAATCGTAACGTCCAATACGCCGATAGGATCGTTGTCGTCGAAGGTACCCGGCTTGGCATCTAACGAATACCAATGTTGATCTACATACAAGGAAAAATTATGCAATTTTTCGGGACGATAGATTTCTGCTCCTTTATCGTCTATAAAGAAATTCTTGGAAAGCGCTTCCAAAAAAGCGGATGGACTCAAGCCGTTCAAATCTTTCACTACGCGATTGTAATCCATGATTCGTAATTGATTCTCCGGAAAACAAACCGCCATGAAATAGTTGTATTCTTCCGTTCCGGTATGATGCGGATTTTGCTTTGCTTTTTCCGCGCCTACCAAAGCCGCCGCCGCCGAACGGTGATGTCCGTCTGCAATATACAGATAAGGTATGTCGGCAAAAATCGCCGTAATTTTTCGAATTGTTGCTTCGTCGTCGATCACCCAAAAATGATGACCGATTTTATCCGAAGAAACAAAATCGTATTCAGGCGTTTTTTTAATTACATCTGCAACCATCTGATCCAATTCGGCATGATCAGGATAGGCAAGAAATACCGGTTCGATATTCGCATTATTGACGCGTACATGCTTCATTCGGTCTTCTTCTTTGTCTTTCCGAGTCAACTCGTGCTTTTTAATGATTCCATTTAGGTAATCGTTTACATATGAACAAACGACCAACCCATATTGAGTCCGCCCATTCATGGTCTGTGCATAAATGTAATAATTTTCCTTATCGTCCTGCACCAGCCAGCCTTTTTCCTGAAATTTATTGAAATTTTCGACCGCCTTTTCGTATACGTCCGCGTCATGTTCGTCTTTTCCTTCCGGAAAATCAATTTCCGGTTTGATAATGTGGTACAACGACTTTTCATTTCCTCCCGCCTCCTTACGAGCTTCTTCCGAACTTAACACATCGTAAGGACGGGAGGCTACTTCTTCCACATATTCTTTTGGAGGACGAATTCCTCTAAAAGGTTTTATGATTGCCATAAAATGAATGTGTTTTTATTTAACTATTTGCTTCTCCCTATTCAAAAAAATACTTTTGCATTGCGCCTGCAAAAATACCGCTTTTCTGTCAATAGGCAATAACAAAATAATATTTCTTACCAAATGGCTACGCGTTTTTCTTTCGGCACATACAAAGCATCGTCTTCTGTCACGCCAAAAGCGTCGTACCATGCGTCGATATGCGGCAAAGCGCCATTTACGCGCCATTTGCCCAACGCATGCGGATCTATTTTTGTTAATCGCAAAATTTCTGCATCTCGGATATTTCCAGCCCATACGGTAGCATAACTCAAGAAAAACTGTTGTCCGCGGGTGTATCCGTCAATCATGTCCGAGGCTTGTTTTCCTTTCAAAGTATTCTGATAAGCTTGCCAAGAAACTTGCAAACCGCCTTGATCTGCGATATTTTCGCCCAATGTAAGGCGCCCGTTGGCATGAACCGTATCCAACACTACAATATTATCGAAATAATCGACCAATACTTTTGCTCTTTCTTCAAACCGTTTGGCGTCTTCGGTAGTCCACCAATCGATCAAATTACCATCTTTATCATATTTTCTCCCCTGATCGTCGAAACCATGCGTCATTTCATGGCCGATGACTACGCCAATGGCGCCGTAATTAACCGCATCGTCTGCATTGGGATTGAAAAATGGCGGTTGAAGGATTGCTGCCGGAAAACAGATTTCATTAGTCGACGGATTGTAATAGGCATTCACAGTTTGCGGAGTCATCAACCATTCGTCTTTATCCACCGGTTTATTGAATTTACCGAACATGTAATCGAAATCGAAACGATTGGAACGAACAATGTTTTCCCAATAAGAATCGCTTTTCTGAATTGTTAATTTCGAATAATCTCTCCATTTATCCGGATAACCCACTTTGACGTGGAAAACGTTTAATTTTTCCTGCGCTTTGGCTTTGGTTTCGTCTCCCATCCATGAAAGATTCATAATTCTTTCATTCAAAGCTTTTTGTAAATTACCGACCAAATCCAGCATTTTTTTCTTGGATGCGGGAGGAAAATATTTGGCGACATACAACTGTCCCATCGCTTCTCCCAAACTCCCGTCAATCATGTCTACCGCCCGTTTCCAACGTTCTTGTTGAACTTCTTTTCCAGACAAAGCTTTTCCATAAAAATCGAAACTTGCATCCGAAAATGCATCATCCAAGAAAGAGGATGCTTCGTTAATCACATTCCAGCTCAAATAATATTTGAGGTCTTGAAGCGAATACCCTTTGATAATCTTGCTTACTTCGGCAATCGGATTCAACTGTCCCAGATTCAATTCCTGAATCTCTTTGATGCCAAGCGAATCGAAAAATGCCAACCACTGAATGTCTGGAGCGCGTTCGCTCAATTCTTTTACCGTAATTTTATGATAATTAGCAATTGGATCGCGGAGGTCTTCACGCGAAGACGCCACCTTGGCCAATTGAGTTTCTATTTTCATTACAGCCGCTGAAGCTTTTTTTACGTCCTTTGCGTCGTAACCGGAAAAGGAAAACAGTTTTTCAATCAATTCGACATATTTAACGCGCAGTTCCTGCGAACGTTTATTATTTTCCAAGTAATAATCCCGATCTCCCATTTGGAAACCGCCCTGAACCAAATGATAAATATTGAGCGAACTGTTTTTATCGTCAGCATACACATATTGTCCAAAAAACGGATACATGCCGCTGCGGAACATTTCTGCCAAAACGCCCGTAATTTCCGATTTGTCGCGAATCGCATCGATCTTTCCAAGATACGGAAGAAGGGGAGTATTCCCTTCCGTATTCAAACGGATGCTGTCCATAGCCAACGAATACAAATCGCCCAGTTTTTGAGCGACGCTTCCTTGTTCGTTCGTTTTTTGGAAAATTTCATTGATCAAGTCTTTTAATTGTTCTTGACTTTTTTCCCTCAACTCGTCAAAGGTTCCATAACGGGAATATTCGGGTTTTAACGGATGAGATACCATCCACCCGCCGCAAGCAAATTGATAAAAGTCGTCTCCCGCCACAGCAATTGTATCCAGATTGGCTGTATCAATTCCTCTATCCCTTTGCTTGTTTTCGTTACAGGCTGTCATAACCGTAACAGCCATCATTGTGAATACGAATAATTGTTTTCTCATGTGATTTACCTATATTTAAAATTTAATAGTATATGTAACTTATTTGTTAACTTGCTTACTCAATTCCATCCATTTCTCCATTGTTTCGGACAGTCTTTTTTGCCATTCGGCGTGTTTCCAAAGCAAATCTACATTGGAAGCGCCTTCGGGAGTAACTAATATTTCTTCTATCTTCTGGATTTCGGCTTCTATGCGTTCGATTTTTTTTTCACAATCGGCAATATCTTTTTCTAAACGTTTGGATTGCCTCTGTTGTTCTTTGCGGGATTCATAAGAAATGGACGATTCTTTTCCTTTTTCTCCTTTTTCGACAGTCGTATTTTTTTGCACTGCGCGCCCCGGAATTTCCAGCTCATTCAGACTCTCCATTTTCTTCTTTCCCAGAAATTCATAAATGCCGCCCAAATGTTCTTTTATTTTTTGATTTCCAAATTCGTAGACTTTGTCAACCAATCCGTCCAAAAATTCCCGATCGTGCGACACAACGATCACCGTTCCATTGAATTCTTTCAGAGCTTCTTTCAAAATGTCTTTGGAACGCATATCCAAATGATTGGTGGGTTCGTCCAAAATCAACAAATTGGCTGGTTCCAACAACAATTTAATCATCGCCAAACGGGTTCGTTCACCGCCCGAAAGAACGGCAACTTTTTTGTCCGAAGCTTCTCCTCCAAACAGAAACGCACCCAAAATATCGCGGATTTTGGTGCGGATATCGCCGGTAGCCACCTGATCAATCGTTTGGAAAACGGTCAGCGTTTCATCCATCACGTCGGCTTGATTCTGGGCAAAGTAACCAATTCGGATGTTGTATCCCAACTGCAATTTTCCTTCATAAGGAATTTGCCCCATGATGCACTTGACCATCGTCGATTTGCCTTCGCCGTTTTTTCCCACAAACGCCACTTTATCGCCTCGGTGTACCGTGAACATAGCTCCCTGAAAAATCAAGTGATCGCCATAGCTTTTGGATACATTTTCTACTACAATCGGATAAGATCCCGAACGCGGAGCCGGCGGAAACTTCAAGCGTAAAGCCGAGTTGTCTTCTTCCTCTATTTCTAAGCGTTCCAACTTTTCCAATTGTTTGATCCGGCTTTGCACTTGCACCGCTTTGGTGGGTTTGTAACGAAAACGTTCGATAAATTCTTCTGTATCTTCTATTTGCTTCCGTTGATTTTCATAGGCGCGCAACTGCTGCTCTCGGCGTTCTTTCCGTAACTCAATGTATTTGGAATAATGAACGCGGTAATCGTAAATTTTTCCCAGCGAAATTTCAATGGTACGCTGAGTGATATTATCAATAAACGCTCGGTCGTGCGATACTAGAATCACGGCGTTGGCCTGGGTGGAAAGAAAATTTTCCAGCCATTGAATCGATTCGATGTCCAAGTGATTGGTAGGTTCGTCCAAGAGAAGAATATCCGGTTTCTGCAAAAGGATTTTTGCCAGTTCGATGCGCATGCGCCAACCTCCGCTGAATTCACCGGTAGGCCGGTCAAAATCGCTGCGGGAAAACCCCAAACCGCTCAACGTCTTCTCTACTCCTGCTTGAATATTGGCGGAGCCTTCCATGGCCAAGCGCTCATTCAAATGCGTTATCGCATCAATCAATTGATGATAGGATTCCGATTCGTAATCGTCCCTTTCCGCTAGTTCGCGGTTCCGTTTTTCCAATTCGGCTTCCATTTCCCGGATGTGTGAAAAAGCCAGAGTCGCTTCTTCGCGCACTGTCCGTTCGTCCAACAATACCATCTGCTGAGGCAGATAACCCACTTTGGCTCCTTTAGGCATGGAAACTTTGCCTTGAGTAGGTTCGTACAATCCGGCAAAAATTTTCAACAATGTACTTTTTCCCGCACCGTTTTTACCTATCAAAGCAATTTTATCTTTTTTATCTACCACAAAACCGATATCATCTAAAAGGGTAAATCCTCCAAAAGAAACGGTTAGATTTTCTATTGAAAACATCTCTAAAGTACTACTTTCAACCAAGCTTGCGCCATGAGTTGGGTGCCAGCCATAGACGGATGTACGCCATCTGGACCCCAGTATTTTGCTGGAGCTTTTTTCAAAGCTTCGTTAAATACGGCTTGAAATGGTACAAACGTCAACTCCAATTCCTCTGCTAACGATTGAGCAACTTTTCGGTAAGGAGCAAATTTTTGCTCCCAAGTATTGTTCAGCGCTGATCCTCCATAAATAATAAACGGTTCGCATACCACAATTTTTACCCCTCCTAATTCATTTCTCGAACGAATCAAGAGGTTCCTATAATCCGTTTCATATTTCCCGATCGTGCCGTTGTAAGCCTTTGTTTGAGTATGCCAAAAATCATTTATGCCGATAAGAATACTCAAAATATCAGGCTTCAAATGGATGCAATCTTTTTCCCAACGGTCGGCCAATTGAAACACTTTATTACCCGAAATACCTCTATTGTAAATTTTCAATTCTTTATCGGCCTGATTGGCCAATAAATTGGCCGCAGCAAAAAGGGCATAACCCGAACCCAACTGCGATTGTTTGTTTGCTTCGTTTTCATCTTTCCTGTTCCGACCGCAATCGGTAATGGAATCTCCTTGAAACAAAAGGATATTACCCTTCGACAAAGTATATTTTGCTTCGTTATGATCCGCCTTCGACAAAGCCGCTTTTACAATTTCGGGAATAGATACCATAGCCATACCTGTCAATGCCGATCTCTTAAAAAAATTCCGTCGGTCCATGATTAAAACAACTTTTTCGGATATTCTCCCACCTCGATCAATTCTTTGATTTTTTTCACTACCGAGGGGCGGTCTTCTGCATACGTTACTCCAAACCATTTGGAAGGCGTATCCAGCACTTTTACTTTCACCCGTCCGCATTCGATCAAATAATTAACTACTGAAGGAATAAAAAATTCTGCTTTGAGATTTTCGGAATTTTGTTTGAGAAATTCAATAAACTGCTTATCTGAATAATCAAAATATTCGGGAGTAAATCCCCACATGTTCATGGAAACGGGGGTATTTTCATCGACCGGACTTAAACCGTTCTCTTCATCCCTGTATTTTACAATTCCGTCGGTATCTCGGATAATATAGGTTCGCTCGACTACCGAAGTCAAAAATCCATCGTTATCGGTCGAACAGATTCCCCGTGCTACCGAACCGCTTTCGGACAAGGTATTGCCGATACGATATCCCACCATTGCATAAATATTTTTTTTGTTTTCAAGCGATTGCAGAAAACTGGCCAATACTCCGAAACTTTCTTTTCCATAAAAATCGTCTGCATTGATAACGGCAAACGGTTCTTTAATTACCGTCTTTCCCATCAATACGGCATGATTGGTTCCCCATGGTTTTATCCGGTTATCCGGTACGGCGAACCCTTCCGGCAAACAATCCAATTCTTGAAAAACAATTTCTACCGGAATAATATGTTCGTATTTTTTCAATATTTTTTCACGAAAATCGTTTTCAAACGATTTCCGAATGACAAAAACAACTTTTCCAAATCCACCTCTCACTGCATCGAAAATGGAATAATCCATGATCGTTTCTCCATTCGGGCCTACTCCGTCCAATTGTTTAAGTCCTCCATAACGACTACCCATTCCGGCAGCTAATACAAATAACGTTGGTTTCATATATCTGTTTTTTATTTTCTATACAAGATTGTGGAATCAAGTGGCCGCTCCTTCCTGCTGTTGGAAAGCAGCCAACCGCTCGTCTAACAATTCGTATTGATGTTCCTTGATAAAAGAAGTACATGCCCGGATTCCTTCCTGATTGCTTCCTGTAGTAGACAGAGAAATCGACGAGATTCCATAGGAAATCAGAGCCATCATTAATTCATCGCCCGACATTCCTGGATAACAAATCGTAAAGTAAAAACCGTCTGCAATTTCTTCTCCCAAATCATTGTTATATACAATTTCAAAACCGTGTTTCAAAAAAATGGCTTTCATTTTTTTTGCCCGTCGACCATACTCTTTTACATCGTCTAAAAAAAGATAGGCGCCGTCGGAAGCTGCCCGGAACATCGCTGCTAAAGCATATTGCGCCGAATGGCTCGTACCCGACGAAATAGAATATAATGCTCTGTGTATAAATATGCTGCCAAAAGTTCCACCTCCATATCTCCGGGTTAATCCGGGATATGAACGATTATACAATGAATTGGACATGGCTACTATGCCAATGCGTTGTCCGGCGTAACTGAAGGCTTTCGAACCGGATATCAACAAAAGATAATTATCGGTATATTTTCCCACGCTATCCTGATAAGGCGGTTGGAAGGGCTGTCCCAAGTCTTTCCGAAAATCCATAGCAAAATAAGCCAAGTCTTCCATAACGATCGTATCGTATTGGGTAGCCAACTGGCCGATAACTCTTAACTCGTCTTTTTTCAGACAAAACCAAGCGGGATTGTTGGGGTTGGAATAGATGACGCAAGCAATATTTCCTTTCGACAAATAAGATTCCAATTTGTCTTTCAATCGACTCCCTCTGAAATCATAAACGTCGAAAGATTCATATTTATATCCCAAAACAAGGACTTGCTGCTTTTGTACAGGAAACCCCGGATCGATAAACAAGATAGTATCCCGCTTTTCATCGCATTGTCCAGCCACTAAAAAAGAGGTGAAAGTTCCCTGCATCGAACCCACCACCGGAACGCAGCCTTGCGGAGAAATATCCAAATCGACAAAAGCTTTAATGAAGCGGGACGACTCGGTTTTCAATTCAGGCAAACCGTCTATTACCGGATAAATCGAAGCGACCCCTTCCTTTAAGGCTTGGATTTCGGCTTGTACTCCAATGGAGGAAGCCGACAATCCCGGCACTCCCATTTCCATGCGGATAAATTCCAAACCTGTTTGCTTCTCTATGTTGTTTGCCAACGCCACTACTTCACGAATCGTGGCTTTCGAAAAATCTCTAATGTGTAATTCTTTAACAGCTTCCTGAACAACGGAAGATGAAATGGGTAATTTCATGCGGATTTATTTGTAATTCATTAATATCGGTAGCCTCGCGACTTATCCAAAGCCTCGCCTACCCGCGTAAACCAATTTTTTCTCATATTGTTGGGTCTATCGTTATCCATCATCATATCAATTCCTTGCATACTATTATAGCCCGATTTGACGATTTTATATATAATGCCCCAATCGGGCAATCCGCCAATGTTCCGGTCGTCAATAAAAATATCGGCAGACAATTTGCGCGGATCTCCTTCCCTAAATTCTTCTTCAGGATAATTTCGGTTGTGCGCATAGAACGTCAATCCACTCTTGGCACAATAATCAATTGCTTCCTGTAATAAACTCCCTTCCCGCATCGTCCACAAAATTATTTTGTGACGATCTTGTTGCAATTTTTTCAAAACATCCAAAGCAAACGGAATCGGTTTACCGATTTTTGGATATTCATGTTCTACAATAGTTCCATCAAAATCTACTGCAATTGTCATAATTCTTTTCTTCTTTAATTCCTACAAAAAATTTCGAAAACGTTGCTTTATAAACGAAGCGTATCACTGAAATTTGTCCGGTTTACAATCGAACGTCCCAAAGTGATTTCATCTGCGTATTCTATTTCGTCTCCAATAGAAATTCCTCTTGCAATAATGGAGATTTTCACGTCGACACCCGAAAGTTTTCTGTAAATATAAAAATTGGTGGTATCGCCTTCCATGGTAGTGCTCAAAGCAAGAATCACTTCCTTTATCTCACTGCCCTTGGTTCGCTCTATCAAACTTTCAATTTGCAAATCGTTAGGCCCTATACCTTCCATAGGCGAAATAATTCCTCCCAAAACGTGGTATAAGCCCCGAAATTGTCCTGTGTTTTCGATCGCCATTACTTCTTTTATATTTTCAACCACGCATACAGTTGAGGCATCTCGCGACAGATCGCCGCAGATATTGCAAATTTCACTGTCGCAAATATTATAACAAACTTTGCAGTAGCGAACGTTGTGGCGAAGGTTAATGATCGACTCTCCAAAATTTTCCACCTCTTCCGGCGTTCTTCGCAATGAATGAAGCGCCAGGCGCAAAGCCGTTTTACGACCGATTCCCGGCAGTTTAGTAAATTCATTTACTGCATTTTCCAACAAAGTAGACGGATATTTTTGTATCATTCAAAACATTTCTATCAATTCACAAAAGTAAGATTTTTTAGATACATTCGCAAATTCTGCTTATAGAGGTTTATTCTTTTTCTACATACAATTGCATATTTTCAAATTTCACCACTTTGATTTCGTTGCCTTCCTCAATAAAATTACGGTTGGAGATAGCGTCATATACCTCGCCCTGAATCATGATTTTTCCCGACGGACGAAGAGCCGTTAAAGTTTTCCCTTTTTGACCAACTAATTTAAAATCTTCTATATCTACGCTTTCAGAACTTTCCAAATCGGTAGTCAAGGCTATTTTTCGGAACATTCCTTTTTGACCGATTCGCGAAGAAAGCCACAGAATAAGCGCAACACCCAGCAGCATGCCCGAAAGTACGGTTAAGATCGAACGGGAAATGTCTGGTACTTCCACTTCGCGAAACGAGAAAAGATCGTTGTCGAGCAAGGCAAAAATTAAGCTCGCCGCGATCAGTACAATCCCGCTAATCCCCGTCAGTCCGAACCCCGGAATGACAAATATCTCTATCAGAATCAGCAGGATACCAATAATGAAAACGACCAATTCCCAATTTTGCGCTAAACCGTCTATATATAAAGGAGTGAAATACAAAACAGCAGCCGAAATAGCCACAATGGTCGGAAAACCAATACCCGGCGATTGCAATTCAAAATAAATTCCCGCTATAATTAACATGATCAAAAAGGCTTGAAAAGCCGGATTCGTCAGAAAACCTTTCAGATTGTCATAAAAAGTGGACTTATATTCAACAATTGAATATTCGTCGTATTTCAAATACTTTGTGATGATTTCATGCTCCGTGTCTACAATTCCATCGCAAAAGCCCAAACGCAAGGCTTCCTGCGACGTAAGCGTTAAGGTTCTTCCCGAATCAATCACATTCGGGATATAAATTCGGTTGTCGACCATCGCTTCGGCTATATTGGGATCACGAATCCACTTGTAAATAGTATCTCGTCCGTTCACAATGGTGTCTCTTCCATGCGATTCCGCCGTAGCGCGAATCATGGAACGCATGTACGACTGATACTTGTCGGGAGCCTGTTCTCCCCCCGCTCCTTCCACTACCGTAGCGGCGCCAATGCTTGCTCCCGTCCGCATGAAAATCTTTTTGCAAGCAATAGATATTAATGCGCCCGCACTGGCTGCATTATTATCAATAAAGGCATATACGGGAATCGGATTGTAAAGGATAGCCGTCCGCATGGAATCAGCGTCAACTAAACTTCCTCCGTAGGTATTCAAATGAATCAGCACCGCATCAGCCTGCATAGCATCTGCTTCTTTCAAGCCATTCAGGAGATAAATACGAGAAGTCGTATTAATTTCCGATTGGATATTAATCTCATAAATAGTCGCCTGCGTTTTGTTTTTCAAGCTTCCGCCGTTTGGTTGCGCAAAAAGGGTAGATGAAATGCAAACAAAAAAAACGATATAACAAAGATAGTTTTTCATATTTTCGATATTAAACGGAACAAATATAAGTAAAAAATTTGATAATAAACAGGCAACTATTCCAAAAAATCATTATTTTTGCGTTCGAAAGAGAAGCAGTGCGACAGTAGCTCAGTCGGTAGAGCATCAGCTTCCCAAGCTGAGGGTCGCGGGTTCGAGTCCCGTTTGTCGCTCAAAAAACAATTACATTAACATCAAGACATTAGCAGCTTTAGAAATTTTCTAAGGCTGTTTTTATTTTAAAAAGAGGATGAAAAAGATAAATAATTTCGCTATTTTTGCAGGTATAATTTACAAATAATTTACAATGCGGCGCATATAGGAAGGTGGCATCGTTCTGTCTGAATCATTCATTGACACATAAAATAACGGAAGGATATATTCAAAAGGATTTTACTCCTATTGATGATTTGAACGAAAAGGTTTTGAGATACATTTTTGATCAGAAACAAAACCTCCGTCGCAGTGGATATTAAATTTGATTTCCTTTTCATTCGGATAATCCCATAGAATCTTATGTATGGTATCTGCGGAAAAAACACAATCGTCCATTCCAAATAAAGAGAGCCATGCGTGTTCCTTTTTATTCGCTATATCATCGTATATTTGAACTTCCAACATTTTGTTTTTTCACAAAGTTGGCAATTGTTAAGGAATTGATGAATTTTTTG
>WRFY01000111.1 GCA_009783445.1 Candidatus Azobacteroides sp.
AATTTAACCCAGAGAACATTCAAAGTTTGATAAGGTAATTGATAAATGCGGTAATCATTTCCGGTAATTCGCAGAATACCTGTTTTGGAAGAAACCCAGATAAATCCGTTATCGTCTTTACATACAGATGCTGTTTCCCGCATGGAAATCCCGTACATATCATTCATGCTATAGAATTTCACATTTTGCGAATATGCAAAGAACGTGGATATTGCAAATGAAACAAGTATTAGTAATCGGGTTTTCATCATACAAGTATAATAAATTTCCAATCGAAATCGAAATTGATCCGCCTTTGAGCTTCAACCGACCAAATAACCGTAAAAAGCGTCAATAGTACTATTCATTTTCTCGTATTTGCATTTTCCATGGACGTTAATTTTTCATTCATTCATGTTATAGAATTTCACGTCTAACAAATTCCTTTCAGTCGCCAGACAAAAATTTTTTTCGGACGTATTCTTCGAGAATATCGCCTATTCTTTCGATCCCAAAAACAGAAGAATTGATACATAAATCGTAAGAAGCAGCAACTCCCCAAAGTTTGTTGCTGTAATAATTGTAGTAATCGGCTCGTTTCTTGTCCCCTTGTTCGATCAGCGCTTGAGCTTCTTTTTTAGAAATACGATTGTCCTGCATGATTCTTCGGACGCGATCGGTTGGGTTGGCGCACACGAATACGTGAAGACAATGAGGGTGATTGCGCAAAATATAATCGGCGCAACGCCCGACAAAAATACACGATTCTTTTTCCGACAAATTTTTTATAATCTCGCTTTGTATTTTGAACAAAGTTTCATTGCATAAATAGTTGCCCGCATTACTTCCCATATAACCGGAACGAAAACCAAAATAATTTTCGAAGAAACTATACCGGCCTTTTTCGTCTGCTTTTTCAAAAAATTCTTTGCCTAAGCCGCTTTTCTGCGATGCCAATTGAATCAATTCCTTGTCGTAACAAGGGATACTCAATCGGCGAGACAGATGCTCTCCCAACTCTTTTCCTCCGCTGCCCAATTGCCGTCCGATGGTAATGATGTAGGTATTCATATTATTTGATAGGATTATGGGTGTTTTTCAATTCCAGAAATAAGAGGGTTCCTGCCAATAAAACAGATATAAAATCGGAAATAGACATACTCATCCATACTCCCGTTACTCCCCAGTAATTAGGAAAAATAAGCAGGAAGGGGATCAGAAAAATCACCTGGCGAGTCATGGCCAAAATAATTGATTTGTTGGGTTTCCCAATGCTTTGGAAAAAAGCGGAACAAACCATTTGAAAACCGATCAGCGGATAACAGGCAAATACCCAACGAAGTCCATGAACGGCGATTTCAATCAATTCGCTTTTGAAAGTAAACAAAGAAGCCACCGCCCGTGGAAACAGTTCTACCACGGCAAAACCCACGCTCATGATGATTGTAGCGAAAAAAATAGTTTTTTTCAAAACGGATAGGACCCGATCATATAATTTAGCTCCATAATTGTATCCCGCAATCGGTTGCATCCCCTGATTCAACCCGATTACAATCATGATGAACAAAAAAGCGACTCGATTGACAATTCCGTAAGCTCCCACAGCCAAATCTCCGCCGTGTCGTATCAACTGTTGATTGATGATGATCACGATCAAGCAACTGGCTGCATTCATTAGAAAAGGCGACATCCCGATGGACAGCGAATCGACTACAATTTTCTTCTTTAATTTGTAAATCCCCTTTTTCCAATGAATAAAATATTTTTTGTCGTTAAATAACCGCATTTGCCAAGAAAGGACAATTGCCTGCGAAATGACGGTTGCCCAAGCGGAGCCGCGAATTCCCCAATGAAATTTGAAAATAAACAAAGGATTCAAAATTAAGTTGATCAGAACCGTCGCAATAGTGGCCGTCATGGCCTTTTGCGGATTGCCGGACGAACGAATCAAGGCGTTCAAACCCAAATACATGTGAGTAATCACGTTTCCAAACAAAATAATCGTCATAAATTCACGCGCATAAACCAATGTTTCGTTGCTTGCGCCAAAAAAATGCAAAATAGGATCCAAGAAAAGAAGAGCGGCCAAAGCAAATCCAATGCCCATAATGAGGTTCAACACAAAAACATTTCCCAAAATATCGTTGGCCGATTCATAATCTTTCTGTCCCATCCGAATCGACAAAAGCGTCGAAGCGCCCACTCCCACGAGCGAGCCAAAAGCGGCGGCCAGATTCATCAAAGGAAATGTAATAGCTAACCCCGACAAAGCCCATTCGCTTACGCCATGGCCAATGAATATGCTGTCGGTGATATTGTAAAGTGAGGAGGCCGTCATCGCAATAATGGCCGGCACCGCGTATTGCCGCAGTAACCTTCCAATATTTTCATACCCCAGATTCAGGGGCATACGTTCGTCATTCATCGTTTCTCTTTCTAAAACGGAAGACAAAAGTAATCAATTATTCAAAATTTCCGGCTTAATTTACAATAATTAAAATGTCCTATCTTATCTATTGATTGAATTTATTTGGAAATTTTGTCGCACGCCTGTCTTGTAAACTATATGCTTCTAATCTTTTATGTCGTTGAGATCGTATCGGTTGAAATAATCCAGTCCGCGCAGTTTGAACGTTCTCGCTCGCCCTCGAGCGCGTTTGGCCAAAAATTCCTCATACGATTTCACCGCATAATGGTTTATGCGGATGACATCTTGTTGAGGTTCGCGATCATGAAAGTTTTTCTTTATCGGCTGACCGTGCGAATCGGCGGCTTGACCCGATATTCTGGCCGCTTCATGGCATCCTATAAACGAACAAACACGGCGCGGGTCTACGATGCTTTTGACATGCCTATTCAAAATATGATTCGGAAACGAATGCTGCCGGAATCTTCCCATTGCGGTTCCGTTCTCTTTTTTTCTGGCGCCGCCGCTGCCATATATCAGCCAATTGATTTCCACCACCGAAAAATTTTCAAATCGCTTCAAAAATTCGGGAATCGTTCGATCTTTGATCGGAACGATGAATTCATCCATGTCTATGACTGCAATCCAACGCGCATCCAGCCGGTGTTTATCGAGGCAATCGTCATAGGCAGTCAATTGCCGTTTCATCCCCGGCCAAAAAACATATTCTACCAACCCCGATTTCACGTACGGCGCAAGGACTTCCTTCGTATTGTCTGAACTTTCGTTGTCGTATATGTAGAATTTTTCTACGCCTTGTTTGCGATGCCATTCGATCCACTCCTCAAAATAGGGAGCTTCGTTCTTTGCTATGGTACAAATGGCCAGATAGTACCGTGGAGGCGTTTTTTCACGCCATAAACGCAGAGAGAGCGCCATCGCTCGAATCGGTCCATACCGTAAAATTCCGCGCCATCTGTTTCTCTCCATTTTATTTGGAATGACTCCCGCTACAATTTCGGCGAGTCCTTTCTTTACTAAAAAAATAGGATCAATTTTCATTTATTTTCAACATATTATGTCAAATAAGGATTAGCAAATCATACGAACTGATTTTGCAGGGCTTAAATTTATAAAACAATAGTTTACTCGAAAGCGGATCAATGCCTGTACAAATAAAGTACAAATATTCTATTTAATCATCCAAAGTCGTCAAACATTAGCATATCGGGAGGTACGCCCAGATTGTCCAGCATCTTTTTAACGGCATTGGCCATCGGACCGGGACCGCACATGTAATATTCGATGTCTTCCGGCGAGTCGTGATTTATCAAATAATTATCGTAGATTACTTGGTGAATAAATCCGGTATATCCCGTCCAATGATCTTCTGGCAAGGGTTCGCTCAAGGCAATATAAAACCGGAAATTCGGAAAATCTCTTTCGATGGCGCGAAAGTCTTCTTCATAGAAAATTTCATTTTTCGAACGAGCTCCATACCAATACGATATTGTACGATTGGTAGTTTTCAGCGTACGGAACAAGTACAATAATTGCGAACGCAAAGGCGCCATACCGGCTCCTCCGCCAATGTACAACATTTCCCGTTGGGTATCCAAAATATGGAATTCGCCATAAGGACCGGATATCAACACCTTATCGCCTTGTTTCAAACTGAAAATATAGGAAGAACAAATGCCCGGAGGAATTTTTTCCTGCCATTTTTTGGTATTTCGGTTGATTGGGGGAGTAGCAATACGGATATTCAACATCACAATGTCTCCTTCAGCCGGATAGTTAGCCATGGAATAGGCACGCACAGTAGATTCTGTGTTTTTTCCGGTCAAACTCCACAGATCGTATTTATCCCATTCCTCTTGGAAACGATGTACCTCTTGTCCTTCCTCTGGACGGGCATCGATGTTGAAGCTCGAAAAAGACGCTTCGTATTTAGGCACTTGAATCTGGATATAAGAACCCGGTTTAAAATTCAAGCGTTCGCCTTCCGGCAATCGGACTACAAATTCCTTAATGAAGGACGCCACATTGTAATTGGAGACTACTTCGCATTCCCATTCTTTGACTCCGAATACTTCTTCCGGCACCCGAATACTCAGATCGCCTCTTACTTTGCTCTGGCAACCCAATCGCCAATGGTCTTCGATTTGTTTTTTAGTAAAAAATCCCACTTCGGTAGGAAGAATTTCACCGCCTCCCTCCGTTATTTGCAAGCGGCATTGCCCGCAACTTCCGCTTCCTCCGCACGCGCTGGAAAGAAAAATATGGTTGGCTTGAAGAGCCGATAAAACAGTTCCGCCCAACGGAACTTCTATTTCTTTTTCATCGTTCACCCTGATTTTTGCATTTCCGGAAGGGGTTAATTGGGCTTTAACGAACAATAGAAGGCTTACTAATATAATGATTATTAGTAAAAAAACAACGATGCTGGCGATAATAGTCATAACATTATATTCTTATTCCGGAAAAACTCATGAATCCAAATCCCATCAATGCAGTAATAATGAACGCAATACCTAAACCTTTCAACGGTTTAGGTATATCCGAATATTGTAATTTTTCGCGTATGGCGGCCATTCCTACAATGGCCAGAAGCCATCCAATCCCTGATCCTAAACCATACGAGATCGCTACGCCTACATGCGGAAATTCTTTTTGCTGCATAAATAACGAACCGCCCATGATGGCGCAGTTGACCGCTATCAAGGGTAGAAAAATACCCAGCGATGCATTCAGCGATGGAAAATATTTGTCAACCACCATTTCAATTATTTGAGTGAAAGAAGCTATAATCGCTATAAAAATGATGAAACTCAGAAAACTTAGATCGATCGTTTCAAAGGATTGACCCAACCAGCTTAAAGCGCCTGGCTTCAACACATAATTCTCTAACAGGTAATTTATTGGTACAGTACAAGTTAATACGAAGGCGACAGCAAGCCCCAAACCTGTAGCTGTTTTCACATTTTTGGAAACGGCCAAAAACGAACACATTCCCAGAAAATAAGAGAACAGCATGTTCTCCATAAATATGGAACTGACAAAAGTATTGATCATGATTGTTTACTTTTTTGTATCCAAATAATGCAAGCAATGATGATCATTGCCATGGGCGGCAAAATCATCAAACCGTTGTTTTCGTATCCCCATTCATATATTTTATTTGGGATTATTTGAAATCCGAATAAAGAACCCGAACCCAGTAATTCGCGGAAAAATCCGACTATTACCAGAATAATAGCATAGCCTAAGCCGTTTCCGACTCCGTCTACAAAAGCAGGCCAAGGCTTATTGCCTAAAGCGAATGCCTCTAAACGTCCCATTACAATACAATTGGTAATGATGAGTCCGACAAATACGGATAATTGTTTGCTGACATCGTATGCGTAAGCTTTTAGGATTTCGTTTACGATCGTCACCAAGGCGGCTACAATGACCAATTGTACGATAATCCGTATCCGATTGGGAATGGTATTGCGTAAAAGAGAAAGAATTACGTTGGAAAAAGCTACCACTGCCGTGAGAGCGATGCCCATTACAATGGACGGCTCCAACTTGCTTGTAACTGCCAGCGCCGAACAAATTCCCAACATTTGTACTGTGATCGGATTGTTTTTATTGATCGGGCTGGAAAATGTTTCTTTTATATCTTTCATGTCTATTAACGTTTGTTCATTTGCTAAAACCTCGTATTTCCCGTATTTGTCGTCATTCTTTTGTTAAAAAAGGCACGTATGCTTCCATACACGAATGCAGCATGGCGTCTACGCCTTTACTCGTAATGGTACCTCCCGAAATGCCGTCGACGTAATCTTGTCCTTGAACCGACTTTCCTGCTTTTACGATGGCAATGGACTTGAATCGGCCTTGATGGTCGAATATTTGTTTTCCTTGAAATCTTTGCGCAAAATCTTGAGTTTCAATTTCTGCACCTAAACCGGGCGTTTCGCCTTCATGGCCGAATGAAGCTCCATAAACCGTATTTTTATCTGCATCCAATGAGATAAATCCCCAAATAGGCCCCCATAATCCGGCGCCGTACAACGAAAGGACATATTTTTTATTTCCGTCGATCAAAGCTTCGAAAACAGGATATTTTCTTTCTTCCGTCGGTTTGCGCAATTCGCCGGCTACTTCAATTTCAAAAGCGGTTCCTTCTACTTTATTTCCTTCCCTATCGACGCAATAGGTCTCAACAATAGCGGAATTATACTTCGATTGGACGTTCGCATGCGTAGTTGGGATATTGAGTGAAGCGAGAATTTGACGCATTTTGTCGAATGCTTCATTTTTGGCCTGTCGGGGACGCAAAAAGTCGGAAGTAAGCGTGAGCGCCAATGCGACCAAGATCACCAATACAGACGCATATATCAATGTGTATAAATTATTTTCTTTATTCATAATTATCCTTCAATTAGATCCGAATGCGGAATGTACCGGAGAAAACAAAATGTTTTTACTCCGACGTTGACGACGCTTGATGTGCGCTTCTACTACATAATAGTCAATCAATGGCGTAAATGAGTTCATAAACAAAATAGACAACATCATGCCTTCCGGATAGCCGGGATTTAACACGCGAACCATCATGGCAAATACGCCGACGGCGCCTCCGAAAATATATTTTCCCGTTTGCGTTCTCGGCGATGTAACAGGATCGGTCGCCATAAAAACCGCTCCAAAGGCAAATCCACCCAAAAGAATTTGTTCCAGCGGATTGATTTGCATGGCTGGAGTAGAGCCGATGGCATTGAAAAGCAAAATAGTCAAAATGCCTCCTGCAAAAACGGAAAGTATGGTTCGCCAATTGGCAATGCCTGTAATCAACAGCAAAATGGCGCCGAGAAGAATGCAAAACTTAGAGGTTTCGCCCACGGAGCCGGGAATAAATCCCCAAAACAAATCCCAATAATTCACCGGATTGCCTAAAGTATCCGTTATAGAAATAGAGGTCGAAGCCTGACCGATTTGCCCCAGAGGGGTAGCGCCCGAAAAAGCGTCGGCGACAGCGCCTTTCCCTATTCCCCAAATGCCTTCGGTACGGACAAATACATGGTCGCCGCTCATTTTGGAAGGATAGGCAAAAAACAAAAAAGCCCGTGTAACCAAAGCCACATTCCAAATATTATAACCGGTTCCTCCAAACACTTCTTTCGCAAAAATAACGGCGAAAGCAGTAGCTAAGGCAATCATCCAAAGGGGAGTATCGATGGGAACGATCAACGGAATCAATAGGCCGGTGACCAGAAAACCTTCTTGTATTTCGTGTCCTTTCCATTGAGCGACCGCTAATTCTATTCCCAATCCCACTACGTAGGAGACAACAATAATAGGCAAAACGGCTAAAAAACCGTAAATAAATGTCATCAAAAAACCGGGCGATTCCTGAATGGACAAATAATGCTGATAACCGGTATTAAACATCCCGAAAAGCAAACAGGGAAGCAAAGCAACCAATACAATCGACATTGTCCATTTGGAATCGATGGATTTATGGATATGTACGCCTGATTGGGCAGTCTTATTAGGAACAAAAAGAAAAGTTTCAATTCCCTCAAACAAAGATTGAAACATGGAAAACCTCCCTCCTGCTTCGAAATGAGGTTTGATTTTATCTAAATAATTTCGTAAAAAATCCATATTTTGTTATTTTCACTTTCGATTATCCATTTTCAACTGATCCAGTCCTTGCCGCACTATTTTTTGCAATTCCATTTTGGAAGTATCTATATATTCGCACAGAGCAAAATCTTCCGGCGCTACTTCGTAAATTCCCAGCTTTTCCATTTTTTCGGTATCGCCGCCCAGAATAGCTCGGATAAGAAATTCAGGCAAAATATCCATCGGGAAAACGCGATCCCATTCGTTAGACATAATCATCGCGCGTTCTCCTCCTTTCAGGCGAGCGTCCGGAGCGTATTCTGTTCTTTCCCTGCTTGGATTGATCCACCGGTTGATTCCATTGACGATCCAATCGGGTTTCATCCAACCCAAAAAATCGTTTACTTCGTCTCCTTCCGGAATGACGGTTATCTGATTGTCGCCGGCATGAAGCGAACCATTGGCGCCAATATGCGTTCCGGTCAGCACATTTCCGCTAATATAGCGCAAATCGATGCATTCGGTGACGCTGCATTTCACCAGATTCTGGATGCCAGCTCCTATAATCATTGGATAATAGGCGCGATCCGTTTCGTTGACTTCCGAACCGACCAAAGCGACTAAACGGGTCATATCCACGATTCCCAAACGGAAAAAGCAACCAATAAGCAAAACGTCTTGCGGATTGACTGTCCACACAACTTCGTCTTTGTTTACAGGTTGGATATGACTGATTTGAACGCTTGCGTTTCCTGCTGGATGAGGGCCTTCGAAAGATACGATTTGTACATTTTCGGCATTTTTCAACGCTTGCATTTTGCAATCTGGACGGATACTGAGGTAGACTTTTCCAGAGGTGATGGCCGCCAAGGCATTCAGTCCGGTCTGAAAATCCGCCTCGCGGCCTCGAATGATATATTCTACATTGGGAGCCAAAGGAGCCGAAAAAAATCCTGAAACAAAAATATCGCGCGGCGTATCTTCCGGACAGACAATGCAATCGTAGGGACGTTGCCGAATAAAAGCTAAAATTCCCGCCTGAGCTAACGATTCTTTGATCGTTTCAGGAGAGAGGGATTTTAAATTTTTTTTACCGAAAAATAAATATCGATTTGTTTTTTCAGCTTGAATGACAATACTTTGCAATTTTCTCTTTTCTCCCCGTTCAATAGTTGCAACTTTTCCGCTTACCGGAGAAACGACTTGAATGGATGGATGATTTTTGTCATACATCAAGGGAGTACCCGCCGCTACTTCCTCGCCAGCCTTAACCATTACTTTAGGTACGAATCCGGAAAAGTCGTCTGGAAACACGGTATAATAAGGCGATACAATGGTACTTTTAGTTGTTTCTTCTGGCTTGCCAGCCAAATGAATATCTAAACCCTTCTTGATTTTGATAGCTTGATCCATGTTTATGTCTAACGGATTATTATCATAAAGTAAAGTAATAAATTTCAAACGGCCAAATTTACAAATTTTATTCGATTTTTTAATAGGTTATTTCATTTTTTTAGGCTATTTTTGTGTACCTTTTAGGGGAAAACAGAAAAGAAGGAATTTTTTACCCTTTTAAGTTTAAAAGAGAATCGCAATAAAAAAACGCTAAAAATTTTAAAATGTGTCGTTATGAAAAAATGTTTATTAGTATGTTTTGCAATGAGTTTATTCATTGTTTCCTGTAAAAAGGAAGTGATTGAAACGCAAACCTTATCGGGGTTGCTGCCTTCTAAATTTACTTATCATACGGAAGAAGGCGATACCAACCGGTTGTATATAATGAAAAATGCGAAAGGCATGGAAGTCACAGTTATCAATTGGGGGGCGCGCATTGTTTCGGCGATGGTTCCTGATAAAGCGGGGAAGTGGCAAAATGTGGTAGTGGGTTACGACAGTATTGAGCCGTATCTGAAATTGAACGATTATCACGGAGCTGTATTGGGGCGTTATGCCGGCCGCATTGCCGGCGAAACAATCTTGCTCGATCGGGTCACCTATCGTTTGCGACTGAATGATGGAAAAAATATGCTTAACGGCGGTCCCCGCGGTTTTAGCGCTCAATATTTTACCATTGAACAGCCCAACGACCAGAGTTTGATTTGTTCGTATTTTTCCAAAGAGGACGAAGAAGGTTTCCCGGGAAATTTGCAGGTCACAGTTACTTATACCGTGACGGAAGAAAACGCTATTCGTATAGATTACCAAGCCGTTTCCAATCCGGCAACCTTTATCAATCTTTCGAATCAATCGTATTTTAATTTGTCGGGGGCGGCAGCCAGTACGCTCGAAGGTCACCGCTTGTTTGTGGATGCGTCGACTTATACTCCGACGCGGGATGATCTGATTCCTACCGGAGCTTTCGCGAAAGTCAAAGGTACTCCGTTGGATTATACGACTTTGCGACCCTTGAATATCAAGTATAATTACGATTTGAATTATGTCTTGAACAAGCCCGGCAAGGGAGACAAGATGGTTGCCAAAGCGGTAAGCGACTCTACGGGAATCTCGATGGAAGTATATACTACCGAACCGGGCATGCAATTTTATACCGATCAGTCGGATCCTTCTTTTTGCATGGCAACGCAGCATTTTCCCGATTCGCCGCATCAAGCGAAATTTCCATCCACCATTCTGCGGGTCGACTCCACATTTAAAAGCCAGACAGTGTATAAATTTGGGATAGAGTAGAAAAAGAATACATTCGGTTTGCAGGAATGACTTACTATTCCTCTTTATTTTGTCCTTTTTTATAGAGGACTATTGGAATAATCAAATTTTTGGCATATCTTTGCCAAATTGTAAATAAACTAATTAACATAATAAAGAAGAATTAAATAAGTCAATGAATGAAACTAATATTTTAGTAAACACTATCATTGAGGCGCTCCAAGAAAAAAAAGGAAAGAAAATTATTACAATGGATTTATCCAAGTTAGAAGGCGCTATTTGTAAATATTTTGTTATTGCTCAAGGAAATACGCCTACGCAAGTTTCTGCTTTGTCCGATTCGGTGTGGGATTTGGTATATGAGCGGTTGCATGAAAAACCGTTAGGGGCTATTGGCATGAAAGAAGCGCAATGGATTGCAATGGATTATGGAACAATTATATTGCATATTTTTATTCCTCATCTCCGCGAGTACTATAATTTGGAAAATTTATGGGCAGATGCCGACGTGACTGAAATTCATGATATTATATGAACGAACAAAAGAACGCAAACAACAATAGTAATAAACAAAACAACAAATCTCCTAAAGATAATAATAACAAAAAGCCCGTCAAATTTGGGGTCAATTGGATGTATTTTCTGATTCTTCTCATGTTGGGCGCTATTTTTTTTATCAATAGGGATCCTTCCAACAATCGGAATGTCAATTGGAGCGAATTTCAACGCTTGATGCAGGATAATTCTTTTAGCGAATTAAGCGTCAATCTCAACGACAACAAAGTAATCGCTAAAATCAAACCAGAAAAGGTCAATATTATTTTAGGAACGGATAGTCTTGTTCGACCGAATCCTTTATTGGGCAATCCGGAAGCAACGGTTACCGTAACCATTCCCTCTGCTGATCGTTTTTCCGATTTTTACGAAAAAACAGCGAGCGCTTATGGAATTGACGCTACGGTAAAATACGAAGACGGACATAGCTTATTGTGGAGCATCCTTGTCAATCTGTTTCCCGTTCTTGTGTTGGTATTCCTTTGGGTATTCATCATGCGGAGAATGTCCGGAGGCGGCGGAGGCGGAATATTCAGCGTAGGCAAAACCAAAGCGCAAATTTATGATAAATCGTCGCCTAATTCCAAAAAAGTTACTTTTAAGGATGTAGCGGGATTGTCGGAAGCTAAACAGGAAGTGGAAGAAATTGTAGATTTTTTAAAAAATCCGGGAAAATATACCGATTTGGGCGCTAAAATTCCGAAAGGAGCTTTGCTGGTAGGCCCTCCGGGAACTGGTAAAACCCTGTTGGCAAAGGCAGTAGCTGGTGAAGCAGATGTTCCATTTTTTTCTCTTTCGGGTTCTGATTTTGTAGAAATGTTTGTGGGCGTAGGCGCTTCGAGGGTACGCGATTTGTTTCGTCAAGCCAAAGATAAAGCGCCGTGCATCGTTTTTATTGATGAAATAGACGCCGTAGGCCGCGCTCGGGGGCGCAATCCGAACATGGGCGCCAACGATGAACGCGAAAATACCTTGAATCAGTTGTTGACGGAAATGGACGGATTTGGCTCAAACAGCGGCGTCATCATTCTGGCGGCTACCAATCGGGTCGATATTCTGGACAAGGCTTTGCTGCGAGCCGGACGTTTCGACCGCCAAATCAATGTGGATTTGCCGGAATTGAATGAACGGAAAGAAATTTTTGTTGTTCACTTGCGGAACATCAAAATAGACGAATCGGTCGACACCGAGTTTCTCGCCCGTCAGACGCCCGGATTTTCAGGGGCCGACATCGCTAATGTATGCAACGAAGCCGCCTTAATCGCTGCCCGCAACGGAAAAGAATTTGTTCAGAAAGAAGATTTCATGAATGCCGTAGACCGTATTGTAGGCGGTCTGGAAAAGAAAGCGAAAGTGACGACGGTCGAAGAACGCCGAACGATTGCGCTCCACGAAGCTGGACATGCTACCTTGAGCTGGATGTTGGAATTTGCCAATCCGTTGGTCAAAGTGACGATTGTTCCGCGGGGAAAAGCTTTAGGCGCCGCTTGGTACATGCCGGAAGAAAGGCAGATCACGACCTATCAGCAGTTACAGGATGAAATGTGTGCTACATTGGGCGGACGCGCAGCCGAAGATTTATTTCTGGGAAAAATTTCTACCGGCGCTGCCAATGATTTGGAAAGAGTAACCAAACAAGCTTACGCGATGGTTGTTTATTATGGAATGAGTACGCGATTGCCTAATTTGAATTATTACGATACGACGGGTCAAGATTGGGGTTTCGAAAAACCATATAGCGACGAAACGGCCCGCTTAATCGACGAGGAAGTAAAGCGGATTATCAATGAACAATACAACCGAGCCAAAGAAATACTTACAGAACACAACAACCAGCATAGAGCATTGACAAAAGTTCTACTGGATAGAGAAGTTATTTATGCCGACGATTTGGAACGCATATTCGGCAGACGAAAATGGCTGTCTCGTTCTCAAGAAATTTTGGAACAACAAACCTTGGTCAATCCCGATAAAGCGGCTATTGAGCTTTTGAAAGATCCGGATAAGGAGAAAGGGGAAAAGGAAAAGAGGGAAAAGGGAAGCTAAAATTTTCCAATGAAAAATAAGAATTTCATACTGAGATTAGTAACCGGAAGCGTGTATGTCGCTTTGGTGGTAGGGGGAATTTTTTTGGGTCCGTATGCTTTTGTCTGTTTATTTTCTATTGTTGTAATTCTTTGCCTAAAGGAATTTTACGGATTAGTCAATGCGCAAAAAAGAGCGCAAATCAGTTGGGGGTATAATTGTTTTGGCGGACTGCTTTTGTTTCTTTCCGCTTATCTGTATGTTGCAGAAATTTCTCCTTATTTTGTTTTCTTTCTTTATCTGCTGTATGTTGTAAGTGTTTTTGTTGGAGAATTATACGAAAAAAGACAAGATCCGCTGATTCATTCGGCCTATATTTTTTTAGGACAAATCTATATTGCCTTACCTTTGTCGCTGTTGAATATGATCGCCTTTTCGCAGGTCGAGATGGGAAAGGCAATCTATCATCCGCTCCTGATTTTGGCTTTGTTTGTATTTATCTGGATCAACGATTCCGGCGCTTATGTAACAGGGATGCTTTTGGGAAAACACCAACTGTTTAAGCGCATTTCTCCTAACAAAACGTGGGAAGGATTCGCAGGCGGATTATTATTTACGATCGCCGTTTCTTTTGTATTTGCTCATTTTGAACGGCAAATGCCTCTTTATCATTGGATCGGATTGGCTGTCGTGGTGGTAATTTTTGCTACCTGGGGCGATTTGGTTGAATCGTTAATGAAGCGGACGCTGGAAATAAAAGATTCCGGTAAAATCCTGCCTGGCCACGGCGGTTTTTTAGATCGGTTCGATAGTTTACTGGTGGCTATTTATGGCGTTTTGTTTTACATGCAACTGTTTATTCGAAATTAAAAGTAAGCGAAATCATTCGGTTTACTCCTTTAGAAACCGCATTTGCATATTTGATCAGGTTTTTGTCAGTAATATCCATACGGTTATGTTCGATCATGTCCTTCAGTCCAAAACTGAAACGCAATTCCGGCGCTATTTTGATAATCGGCAAATAGAAATCGCAACCTACGCCCACCGTGACTCCATAATCTATTGGTTTCAAGAAAATGGCCTCGTCGGCTTTTCGGCCTAAATCCAAAGCCGAATAAACTCCTGCGATGAGATAAGGACGGTAATTATTCAACCGCATCGAACGAATTTTTAAATCTAAGGGTACAGTCATGTAGTTTGAACGCACAACCGTCGAATAAGTTTGTCCTGTAGAAGGTTCTACAAATTCAAATTGTTTATCTCCAAAATGCAGCATGGGCGTAAAGCGAAGATTCATAGAAGGATTCAAATATAAATCGCCCAACAGTCCCACACTGAATCCCGGAGAATAATTAGGAATTGTAGCAAACCACGTTTCGCCTTCCTCCGATAGAATTCCTGAATTCGTTAACAAAATATCCTGAAAATTCATCCCCACCGAAATTCCAAAGTGATACAACTTTTGGTCGCCATAGGGTTGATTCTTCACTTTCTGTTTTTGTGCAAAAAGATGAATGGAAAAAAAAAGACAAAAACACAAAAATATAGATATTGTTTTACACATATCGCAGGTTTAGTTATAATAACGTAAAAAATGAACGACTTATTGTTAAGAAGTTCTCTAAAAACTTATTTATTCAAACTGAATTGTTTTTACGGGAGAAATTTTTGCCACTATATAGGATGGACCAATCAATATCAGGAGCGTGAGAATGAGAGTTCCCACGTTGATGAGAATGAGAATAAAGAAATTCAATTCGACAGGAACTTTTTCCACATAATAAATTTCCGGATTCAATTTCAGAATGCCGGTTAATTTTTGGAGAAAGCAAATGCCCAAAGCAATGATGTTTCCCCACAAAAGGCCTTTTCCGATCAAAAAAGCGGCAATATACAGAAATATTTTGCGAATGCGGGTATTATTTTCGCCCAAGGCTTTCAGCAAGCCGATCATGTTGGCGCGTTCCAGAATGATGATCAATAATCCGGATATCATGGAAAAACCGGCGACAAGCAGCATCAACAGCAAAATGACGATTACATTGGTATTCAATACGTCTAACCAAGCAAAAATCATAGGGTTGAGTTGTTTTATGGAACAGGTGAAATAATGATGTCCCAGCCGATCGGTTTGCATTTCCATGTCGAAATAAATTTGCTCGTATGTCTGATCCAATTTATTGTAATCTTTCACCAATATTTCCAATCCGCTTACTAAATCGTCGTCCCAGCCGCTTGTGCGGCGAACTTGCTTGATATCTCCCAATATAAATAGTTTGTCGTAGTCGGCAAAATTGGTTTGGTATATTCCCGAAATACGGTATTTCCGCGCGCGAACCGGTTCTTGAATAAAATAGCATATAAAAGAATCTCCTAATCGCAAGTTCAATTGATCAGCAATGTTTTTGGATATCAGTATATCCGTGCAGGAAGAATCGGGACGAATATGCAGTATGTCTCCTTCCAGCAAATTTTGTTTGAAAAAATTCCAGTCGAAATTTTCATCGACCCCTTTTAGTACGACCCCTTGAAAATCGTCATTGGTTTTGATAATAGCCGGTTTGGTGGCAAACGCTTGAATATGCCGAATATTAGGCATCGCTTTCAAACGGTTCAGTAAACTGTCGCTGAATGCGATCGGTTGCGTTTCGTAGGAAGTATTGGTGTCGAAATTGCTTATTTGGATATGCGAACCAAATCCGATCACTTTGTTTCGCACTTCTTTCTTAAATCCAATTACGATCGATACCGATAAAATCATCACGGCCAATCCCAACGCCATACTGATTATTGCCATTCGAATAGCGGGAGGAGATACTTGTTTCTCTCCTTCCGGATGAAAATAAATTCGACGGGCAATAAACAATTCGCGGTTCATACAACTTTCATTTTATTGTATTCATCCAAGGCTCTTTCGAGTATCTGCATGGCTTTTTGCAACTCTTCTTTTTTTAGCACATACGCAATTCTCACCTCATTTTTCCCTAAACCGGGTTGCGTATAAAAACCGGATGCAGGAGCCATGAAAATCGTTTGTCCTTCGTATTCAAAATCGGAAAGACACCAGGCGCAAAATTGATCGGCATCGTCCACCGGCAAGCGGGCTATGGTGTAAAAAGATCCCATCGGAATAGGGGAATAGACGCCGGGAATTTTGTTTAAAGTATCTACTAAATAATTACGGCGTTCCAGAAATTCTTCGTACACCTCCATCATGTAGTCGTCCGATGTGTTCAGAGAGGCTTCCGCCACAATTTGTCCCAATAACGGAGGACTTAAACGTGCTTGACAGAATTTCATGAGCGTTTTGCGCAATTCTTTGTTTTTGGTGATCAGCATGCCTATCCGGATGCCGCATTCGCTGTATCTCTTAGAAACTGAATCGATGAGTACTACATGATCTTCAATTCCCACCAAATGCAAAGCGCTGATATAAGGAGATCCAGTATAAATGAATTCGCGATATACTTCGTCGGAAAACAGATACAAGTCGTATTTTTTCACCAAGTCGCGGATTTTATTCATTTCCGCTCGGCTATATAAATAGCCGCTTGGATTGTTCGGATTGCAGATCAGGATTCCTTTGGTATTTTTGTTGATGAGCGCTTCGAATTTTTCAATGGGCGGCAAAGCAAAGCCTTCTTCAATGCTGGAAGCAACGGTACGAATCACAGCGCCCACCGAAATTGCAAAAGCCATGTAGTTGGCGTAAGCCGGTTCGGGAACTATGATTTCATCGCCCGGATTTAAACAAGCCATCAGGGCAAACAAAACCGCTTCCGAACCGCCGGCTGTAATGATGATATCGTCGGCGCTTACATTGATTTTGAATTTGGAATAGTAAGTCGTTAATTTTTCTCTAAAACTGCGGAATCCATCACTGGGACTGTATTCCAATATGCTCCGATCTAAATGGCGAATGGCATTTAATCCGATTTCTGGGGTAGGAATATCGGGTTGACCTATATTCAAATGATAGACTTTCAACCCTCTCGCTTTGGCCGAATCGGACAAAGGAGCTAATTTGCGAATGGGGGAAGCTGGTACTTCAATCCCGCGCGTTGAAATTTTTGGCATGAAAAAAATACTTGTATGTAAAAAACTGTGCAAAAGTAGTAAGTTTTTTTAATGGATTGCTATGAATCTCATCAAAATTATCCATTACCGCTTTGCAATTTAACATATAGAACGGACAGTACGCAGTCAGCAAAATAGGAGGGCATATTCCTTGTAAAAATGACCCAAATACATGCAAAAGTAGTTGATAAAAAGAAAAATATTTCTGAAAATAAGAATGTTGATTGAAATTTAAAAAAATAACAATAATTTTACAGTCGATAATTTAAGTTTAATATTTTATAGGATAGATCAGTAAGAATATTTTTCAAAATATTGATGAAAGATAATTGTATTGGGGATGGCGCATGAGGAGATGGCGACGCCATCCGTTTCGCTCCTTGCGTCGCCAGCGGGCAGCCCGTTAGCGACAATTTCTGGCAACAGTGCAAATTTAAAAATTAAAAGAAAACAGCGTAAATTTTGACAGAAAAAACCTAAATAAAATGAAAGCAATAAGACTAATTTTAATTTTTCTTGTAGGCGTATCTCTGACTTATTTGACTTACAAAAGCAAGTACCAAACTTTCTTTTTTGAGGACATAATTTGGACAGGACTAATTTCGATCGGGTTATTTATTTTTTTATGGACAATAATCAAAGACATTCGACAGTTCAATAAAGAAAAGAAGTTTCAAAATTTTTCATTGACTTTTTTTTGTATTCTTTTCATTTCAGCCACTTTGATCTTGAAGATAAAAAACAATAATAATTTCAACAAGCCGACACTTTTGAAAGTTTTTTATAACGGAGATTATAACGGAACAGGAATTGACTTCAAGGCTGACGGAACATATATTTTTGACAATTCAGCAATAGGAGTAAGTGAATATTTCTATGGAACTTATGAGATGAACGGAAATAAAATAACAATGGACAAAGATACAATAGACAACATAACGAACTTAAAATATTTGGAAATTCGGCACAAACAGAGTGGGGGAGGGGAAAAAGTTTTATATTTGTATCAAGTTGACAGTTTAGGAAATTTAATTGAGCGCTCAAACAATGAATACAGAGTTATTATTGACAATCGAAAAAATAAACTGCCTCTAACGAGTTCTTATGTTTATGGTCGCATAAACGAATGAAGCAAAAAAGCATAAGTCAAAAGTATTATTTCACTTTGAAAAGTGAAAATTCAAGGAATTATTAAATAAATACAAATAACTTACGCAAAGACAACGGAAAAACCTGAATTTCAAAACACGCATCAAACGTTTGATTGGAACTTAGGAGTTGAATTTTGCCGTCTGTTGATTTAGGACACGACTAAAAAATCGCAGTAAATAAGCTTATTTACTGCGATTTCCTTAATTGCTAACTATCATTTGTAGTTGATTTTTACTTCACTTCCTCAAAATCCACATCGGTTACGTCGCCGCTTCCCGACGGGCCTTGTTGGTCGCCTGGGGTAGGTCCTTGCTGGGCTCCTGCGCTGCTTCCGGATTGTTGTGTCGCATTATACATTTCCTGACTGGCAGCCTGAAATGCATTGTTTACTTCCGTAATGCCGGCATCGATTCCTGCCAAATTCTGCGTTTGATGCGCTTCTTTCAGTTTGGCTAAAGCGGCTTCGATTGGCGCTTTTTTATTGGCTGGGATTTTATCGCCTAAATCCTTCAATTGTTTTTCTGTTTGGAAAATCACGCTATCGGCATGATTCAACTTGTCGATTTTTTCTTTTTCCTTCTGGTCAGATTCGGCATTGGCTGCCGCTTCGTCTTTCATCCGTCGAATTTCAGCTTCGCTCAAACCGCTGGAAGCTTCGATTCGAATACTTTGTTCCTTACCGGTGGCTTTATCTTTGGCCGACACGCTTACTACGCCGTTTGCATCGATATCGAAAGTCACTTCAATCTGAGGCACGCCGCGCGGGGCAGGCATGATGCCATCCAAATGAAACTTACCGATCGTTTTATTGTCTTTTGCTAAAGGACGTTCGCCTTGCAATACGTGAATTTCCACCGAAGGTTGGTTGTCAACGGCCGTCGTAAATGTTTCCGACTTTTTAACCGGAATAGTGGTATTTGCATCAATCAGTCGAGTCATTACGCTCCCCATCGTTTCGATACCCAACGAAAGCGGAGTGACATCAAGCAGTACCATTCCGCCCAGATTGCTGTCGCCCGAAAGGATAGCGCCTTGAATGGAAGCTCCGATGGCCACTACTTCATCCGGATTGACCCCCTTGGAAGGCGTTTTACCGAAGAATTTTTCTACTTCTCTCTGAATAGCTGGAATACGGGTTGAACCTCCTACCAGAATCACTTCGTGAATATCGGAAGCTTTGAGATTGGCATCTCGCAAGGCTTTTTCACACGGAGCAATGGTAGCACGGATCAACTGGTCGCACAATTGTTCAAATTTAGCGCGCGTCAAAGTTGTTACCAAATGTTTGGGCATACCGTCCACCGGCATGATATAGGGTAAGTTGATTTCGGTAGAAGTAGTACTTGAAAGTTCAATTTTAGCTTTTTCGGCCGCTTCTTTCAAGCGTTGCATCGCCATGGCATCTTTCCGCAAATCAAGGCCTTCGTTTCGTTGGAATTCTTCGGCTAACCAATTGATAATTACATGGTCGAAATCATCTCCGCCCAAATGCGTATCGCCATTGGTTGATAATACTTCAAATACGCCTCCGCCCAATTCCAAAATAGAAATATCGAAAGTACCTCCGCCCAAATCGAATACGGCAATTTTCATATCTCGATCGGCCTTTTCCAAACCATAAGCCAAGGCGGCGGCCGTCGGCTCGTTGATAATACGTTTCACTTTCAAACCTGCTATTTCGCCTGCTTCGATCGTTGCCTGACGTTGCGAATCGGAAAAGTAAGCCGGAACCGTAATAACAGCATCCGTTACTTCTTGTCCTAAATAATCTTCGGCAGTTTTCTTCATCTTTTGAAGAATTATAGCCGAAATTTCTTGAGGAGAATACAAACGATTGTCAATGTCCACGCGAGGAGTATTGTTGTCGCCTCGCACCACCTTGTAAGGCACGCGGGCAATTTCTGCTTGTACTTGGTCATACGTTTCTCCCATAAATCGTTTAATAGAGAAAACGGTCCGGGTAGGGTTGGTAATGGCCTGACGTTTAGCAGGGTCTCCTACTTTTCGTTCTCCGTTGCCAACAAATGCCACAACGGAAGGGGTAGTCATTTTACCTTCGCTATTGGGTATGACAACCGGTTTATTCCCCTCCATTACAGCCACACAAGAGTTGGTTGTTCCTAAATCAATTCCAATGATTTTTCCCATGATTTTAATGATGTTTACTATTTAATTTATTGTTTATTTTCAATTATATGATCTATAGGGCAAATGATGTGCCAAAGGATAAAAAAACGAATTTTCTGACGAAATGACGCATTTTTTCTGATTGTTGAAAGACGTGCACCGTCAATTTTTCCATAAATTACAGCTAAGAAAATGTCGGTACTGCATGGTTCGACACGAACAAGCGTCTATATGCATGCGTGGAATGCTTCAAAATGTACCCTAAATATTGCCGAATGTGCGATAGGAAAGTCGAGAAAAGAGTGGGCAGTGATGGATTCGAACCACCGAAGGCGTACGCCAGCTGAGTTACAGTCAGCCCCATTTGGCCACTCTGGTAACTGCCCTTTATTGGGAAACAAAGGTAAAGTATTTATTTGAAAAAGCAAGCAACTTTTGCCATTTTTATGGCCGTAATAGCAGCTTCATCTCCCTTATTGCCTAATATTCCTCCCGCGCGGTCAACGGATTGTTGCATCGTATCGTTAGTCAATAGCCCAAAGATGTAAGGGATATCGCCCTCTGCATTTAACAGAGCAAATCCTTGAGTCACTCCCGAACAAACATATTCAAAATGAGGAGTTTCACCTCTTATTACACAACCCAAACCAATTACGGCATTTGGACGAATACTCTCAGCTACCCGTTTGGCAGCATAGACCAATTCGAAACTTCCCGGAACATACACTCGCGTGATGTCTTCTTCTTTGACGCCAAACTTGAGCAAGGTGTTGTATGCTCCTTCTTCTAATTGCGAGGTAATCGGCCGATTCCATTCCGATACGACAATGACAAAACGCATGCCCGATGCTTCGGGAACTGTGTTCGGATCATAGTCGGATAGATGCTGATACGCTGTAGCCATTTTTTACGGATTGATATGTGCTTTAGCCCGCTCGATGTATTTGTCGACTCCGCTGGCTTCTTTTGAGGCCGGATATTTCGTTTTGATGGTATTGTAAATATCTAAAGCCGATTTGTAATCATTCTGGTTTTCGTAGACAACTGCTGCCTTGTTCAAAAATATCGGACTTATCATCGAATGATTTGCTTTAGCGGCGGCCTTATGAAAGTATTCGATTCCTTTTTTTGTATGGCCTAAATTCACATAGCAATCGCCTATCATGGCCATCACTTGTGCTGCAAACAGCTGATCTTTGCCTTTGTAACTTTCGAAATATTTGAGCGCATCTTCGTAATTTCTCAAGTTGTATTCGCATATTCCGGCATAAGCTTTTGCTAAATTGGCTGCCGGCGTACCGCTGTAGTCGTCGATAATACCTGCAAAGCCTACGTAATCAGCGCTATCTCCTTTCAGGGCGATATCCCATTGTTGTTGGCCAAAATAATTTTCTCCTTCGAAAAGAGCGATGTTGGCTTCGTTTGCTCTTGGTTTTAGGTAAGAGTGGTGGAAAGCGATAATTCCTATCACAACGAGTACTACCACTCCTAAAACGATAAGGATTTGTTTTAAATATTTTTCAACAAACATATCTGTTTTTGAAAGGATTTCACCTACGCTTTTTTCAGCTTGGGTGGGAGTCTCGCTTATTTTTTTTTTCTTTGCCATTTTTGATATATAAAAAGTTATGTCATGTTTTTTTATTTGGATGCAAAAGTAAGGCATTTAAAATAATAAAAGAAATTTTTTATCTCTTTTTTTACTTTGTCATATAAAAGCTATATATTTGTAATAAATAATGGGAGCGTATTGCATTTGTTAACAACTGGGAAAAACGAATTAGTGAAAAACAATAGGGGAATGAAATTTCTGTTTGTTGTTCAGGGGGAAGGAAGAGGGCATTTGACTCAGTCTATAGCCTTGAAGAATATGTTGGTAAAAAATGGACATGAAGTCAGGGCTGTGCTGGTAGGAAAAAGCAAACGTCGCGAATTGCCTGTTTTTTTTATGGAAAACATGAATTTACCTATTTACCGTTTTGATAGTCCAAATTTTCTTCCGTTATCTCGAAACAAAAAAACCAATATATGGGTTACCATTATCTACAATTTATTGAAAAGTCCGCGTTATTTTCGAAGCATTTATTTCATCCGTCAGCAAATCCGAAAATCCAATGTAGATGTTGTCGTTAACTTTTATGAAATGATGATTGGCTTGACTTATGCTTTGTTTCCTCCCAAAACGCCATACATCAGTGTAGCGCATCAATACCTTTTTCTTCACCCCGAATATAAATTTCCACCGGCTAATCGCATCGAATTGAAAATGTTGAAATTTTTCACTTGCATCACTTGTTTGCGATCGACCAAAATATTTGCTCTATCCATCGACCAAAAAGAAAACGTACCCCGTCGTCGTATGGTTGTGGTTCCTCCTTTATTGCGAAGCGAAATTTTTGATTTGGCAACGGAAGAAGGAAATTATTTGCATGGGTACATTCTCAATTCGAATTATGCGGATGAAATTATATCCTATCAGAAAGAAAATCCATCCATACCCTTGCATTTCTTTTGGGACAAAAGAAACGCACCAGAAAAGACGGTTATCAATGATTATCTGACTTTTCATAGCCTGAATGATAAACTCTTTATGAAATACATGGCGGGATGCAAAGGATATGTGACGACCGCCGGTTTCGAATCGGTTTGCGAAGCCATGTATTTGGAAAAACCCACCTTAATGGTTCCTACCCATATCGAGCAATCTTGCAATGCGTATGAAGCATCTCTTGCGGGGGCTGGAATTGTATCGAATCGTTTTGATCTGGACGCCCTCATTTCGTATTTGCCGACTTACAAACAAGTTCCCGGTTTTCGCCTTTGGGCGCAACAATCGGAAACCTACTGGATGAAAGAACTCAACTTGCCGGCTGAGAATGATTAAAGCATAGAAAATTATGAATTTAAAAAAAATAATTCATAATTTTTATTGGTTGGTAAAACCCATTTTAGCGTTCCGGATGAAAGAGCATTTTTTGAATGCATTCGGCCAACGTGTAGGATGTTCTTTATGCAGTTTTTCGATGCATGATTTGCGGTTATTGTCAAATTCGCTGTTTTTGAAATGTTTCTTGCTGATGCCCATTTGTCCCGTTTTCGACTTGAATTTTTCCGCAATTTCCTGCTGCGTCACACTCGCCGAGTTTTCAAAATGAGCGACAAGTATCTGTTCTATTTTATCGAGAAATTCTTCTGCTTCGACATAGTCTTTGACTTGCGGTTTGTCCACAACGGTTTCTGCATATTGTCCAAGTCCTTTTTGGTACGCTTCCCTGACATGAGAATCGGTGATCAAGTATTTTCCGTCTTTCAAAATATTATCGAATAAAGCGATGATCATTGCTGATCCGACAGTGTCCCTCAATTGTCTGACGTTCCACTCATAATTCAGCGATTGCAAGGTATTGAATGCGGATTTAGCGTATTTGAATCGTCCCAAATAGTTTAAGTTTCCGAAAGTTTCCAACAACAACTTTTTATCTTCCGTCAAAAAATAATCGGCCAAATCAGGAATGTCTTCTTTCCGTTCTTTAAGAGAAGGTAATTTAATCAACCATCGGCTGATCCGCGCCAAAAAATCAGATCGGAATTCCCCTCTCGACAGTTTAGTCCCTAAATCTTCGTTTGTTCCGCAGATAATCCGTACGTCGGATTGAAGCGGAATATTTTCGCCCAAACGCATGAATTCTCCGTCCGTCAAAAATCGCAACAGCTTTTCCTGTATTTCTTTGTTCAAGCATTCGATTTCGTCTAAAAAAACAGTTCCTCCATTTGCAATCTGGAAAATTCCTTTTTTATCTTCGGCGCCGTTGAATGCATTTTTTTTATGGCCGAATAATTCCGAAATAGCCCAGGTGGAATCGGAAACGATGTTGGCGCAATTAATCTTTATGAATTTGGCTTTTGCTCTGGAACTGTCTTCATGAATGGCTTGAGCAATCAGTTCTTTTCCTGTACCAGTTTCTCCATAAAGCATGACCCTGTTATCGGTATTTTTCAGCATAGAGAGTTCCCTGTATACATTTCGCATTGGAAGCGAATGACCTATGATATAACTTTTACCGCTATCCTTGGGAAGCAAGGTATCGAATTCGTCTGGTTTAGCCCTTAGACTCAAATTCTTGATTCGGTTGTTTTCGAGTTCCTGCATTTGTTTGGTTATCGACAACTTATCCCGAATAATATTTGAGAGCGCTTCGTATATAAGATCCTTCTGAAAAACGCTATCTCCATGCGAACGCATTTTATTGGTCAGGGTGATATGCGTGAGATCGTTTGAATTTTCGTAATTGGTAACTCCGATTACCAAGGGATAAGGCCACTTTTTTCTCAACTCTTCATAAAAAGTCTGAGTTTCCGATACTGGATTTCCTTCTAAGGAAAAATCCAGACTGGCGAATACCGGCGCTCGTCCCACCGTGGAAACTAATTTTTTGGCTGTCACCAAATCTCGGCAAATGATCCAATCTTTCACTTCGTCTACTTTGGCAATCTCCCGTATCAAATTTCCGATATCGCCCACCGTATCTTCCACCAATAATCCATAATTGTTAGAAAACAGGTTATCATTTAACTTTTCATAATGAAAAAAAAGAATTTCATTTTTTACCAGAGAGTTTAGCTCATAAAAATCAGAGCGAATCTGAAAAAGTTCTTTTAAATCGTTCGGAAATTCTGAAAATATCAGACAGGTGTTCAAATGCATCATCTATTTGTTTATTTTAAGCTCATTATGAGTAAAACGCCCAAATATACAACTTATTTGTTTAATAATTTAAATTTGAAGGTAAAAATTTCACCTTCATTGATATTTTCTACCCGAATGTATCGTCTTGGAATGGTTTTCACTTCATGGGGCAGGGCATTATCTTCTGCATCCATCCAACTAAGCGTATTATTGATAAAATATCCCCCCAATCCAGTCGAAGTCGATAAAACGTCGGTGTCTCCGATGGGTTTTATGCCAAAACTTTTTATCAATGCGTTGTTAAATTTCAAATTTCGATTGAAATAAGCTATTGTAATGATGGGATAATCGTTTGTTTGATTCATCGATGCATACCATTTTACGCTTGCTTCTCTTTCCTGAAACGGAATATTTTGTTTTTGGTATTCTGTAATAGTATTGGTATAGAGATTCCTGAATATTTTCTCCATGATAACGCCATTGACCTTGATGATTTGATTATCATCGCAGACTTCATCAATGAAATTTACTTGGAGCTGATTGGCAAATTCACTATTTAAAGCGTTGAGTAATTTTTTCAAATCGCTTGCGCAATAATGGTTTTTTTGTCCCTTATCGATAATAAAATCTCGGTAAGCTTCCAGAATATTAGTCAAATATCTTTTGAACAAATCAGCTCCGTAAATAACTTCATTCAATTCGTTATGATCTTGCTCTGAAAGTTGATTACGTTTCACCACCCGTTTTATTTTTTCCGTAAATTCGGAAGAAAGAAAAGTTTTGAAATCATGGATATAGTGGTTGGCGTAGTCGTGCCTCAAGTAATCGAAAGGGGTTCTGGCAGGACGCTCTCTGAGGATAATTTTGCTGAAAAAATACTGAAGCTGTGCGAATATTTCGACCGGATGATCGTCTGAAGCCGTATGTCCATAGAGAAAAACGCCTCCGCCTCTTAATCTGAAATCGCTGTCTCCGGCCAATGAGGAATCAGGCCGCAAGAGCGGAATCAAGCCGCAGGTATTGAAAGCATATTTTTTTTCTGCAATTTCTTTGCAGTTGATTTTTATTAAGCCTTTTTCGTCTTGCAAGAGTTTTTTATCCATGCGATCGAAGAGAGCTTCGATGTGTTTTTTAGGGTTGGACAAAGGCATCGTTTGATTTCTTTTAATCTTGAAGCTGCCGAAGAATATATGTACCCGATGATTTGTTTCGGCATTTTCGGGCGATTTCAAGAGATGAAAAAAGGAATTTTCTTTTTTCCAATTTTCCGAATAGTAGTAAAAAAAAGGAGATTTATACAGGTACTGATCGCTCAGCATCGAACGTACATCTTGTCCGTTTTCGTCTATTGCATCCGTATTTTCCTCTATATCTATTTTGGTTTCCTTTAAATATCTTTTGATCACTTCCGTAGAAATAGAACAGATCGCCGTATGAAAACGTTCGCCCCTCTCGTCTTCCGGATCGAAAACCAGAAAATCAATGAGCAAAGGATGAAAATGTAAATTTTCGTTTAAGATATTTTCCGCCACCCTATAAAAAAAATGGGAAACATCCTCTTTAATGTTTGGAGGGCACTCGATTTTTTCCAGATCGCACCACTCGAATTCCGTATTTCCTCCCTTGGTCAACAGTCTTCCTAATTCGTATATTGGTTGAAAATTAAAATCTTTTATTTTACCTTCATTTCCTAAAAATATTTCAGGAAGATATTTCATTTTTGTTTCTTTTCCTTCCTGGTCTATTTTTTCTTTCATAATTTTTCAGTTTTATTAGATGAAAAGTGGGATCACAAATACTTTCGTTGCAAAAATCGTACCGGTTTTGTCATTTTTAATGAATAGAAAAGACGCTTCAGACGTCTTTTGCCAGATTCTATCCTGTTGTTGGAAGATGAAACGGAATATGATGCGGATGAAAAAACATTTTTTTAATCGCCAATAAACCGAAAACCGTTCCATTTATATTCTTTTACTTTCTTTTTAATCAAAGCTTGAATTGCTTTTTGATCTTCAATACTTAAATTTTGGAAAGTATTGTCGATTTGCTGCAAGGATGATGTTTCGGGTGAATAAATATATTGCATGAAAACCATATCGGGTAGGGAAGAGTTTTCATTTGCATTGATAAAATCGGATTGGGGAAACGGAGTAATAAAAGTGTTGGTATCCAATTGCTTCCATGAAACGGAATAGAATTCAATTCGACTGTCGCAAGCTGGAGCGCAAACCGTTTGAATCAAACAATACAATTTGGACTCATTAATCATTTGAAGAATAATTATTTGCATATTGTCATTCCCTGTTTTCAACAAAAGATAGTCCGGCGTCATATTTTCGATAGAAACAGAATCCTCCAAGAGATTTTCGACTATAGCTTTCCTGCCTGCTTGGTATAGATCGACTAAATCCCTACGTGCATCGACGTTTAGTTCTATCGCCATAGATTCGGGTAAAGATATGAATGCTTCTTCGGATGTTTGAGCCTGCAATTCAAAGATTACATGCAGACTAATCAGCAACATAATTGTTTTATTCATCGGTAAATAATTTTTAAACAATTGTAAATCAATAAAATAAAAAAGAGCTATACGCTCAGATTCTGTTATTTTTAATTGGTTTTGCAAATTTACAATATTTTATCGTTAACAGTCGTTCAAATCCAGTATTATTTTCTTTTTACCAAGCTGCATTTCTTTTTACCAAGCTGCATTCCATAAAAAATAAGTAGAATAAATAATATCTTTATGAGCTTCAATCGGTTAGGTATTTTATCCAAGGCAACTTATAGTTTGTTATCAATTCTCCTTTTCCATTTCTGAATGGTATTGATTATTATTCTCTTTATATATTGTTTTGTTTGTTTGTCGATGGCAATAATATATGCCATTCCCATTGTGGTTACGGTTGAAACAGTTGTCACAAGACAGAATCTCAAGAAATTTTCCGACATGCTGTTTTTTACGCCGTATGAAATAGCAAAAGAAACCAGCGAAACAATTAAACAAACAAGTAGTACTTTCGAAATAAATTCCTTAATTGAAAACACAGGCAGATACAACCTTAAGATATAGAGATTTGAAAACATTCCCAGAAAAATAAATAAAACATTGCAAATATATGAAATTTCCGGTACTCCATTGAACCTGAATGCAATATACGACACTGGAATTACTGCTAAATACAAAGATCCCGTGATTAAACTCAGCCTTTTTATATTTCCATTTGCATGTATAGCGTATGCAACAATAATCGATATTGTTGAAAAGAAATTATTCAACAATGTTAATCGGCAAAAAGAAACAGCATGAGGCGGAACATTCTTCAACCAGATATTTAGTACAAAGTCCATTTCTAAGATCAATGGTAACGACAAAATCAACAACAATAAATAAATGTATTTTGCCGCATTTAGTAGTAGTGTTTTTGTATATTGATAATTTTGAGTGGTATAACTTTTTACTATTTGCGGACCGATAGCCGTAATAACATTGTTGGCAAAAGATGCAACTGCATTTTGCACTTGAATAGCTACAGCATTGGCCGCATTTAATAGTAGGCCAAAAAACATATTTAATAACATATTTACCCCTTCTGTCCTCGCTACAACGCTTAAATTTCCATACAAATCCCATCCGGAAAAAGAAAGCATTGGATATATATTTTTCTTATCCCACTCTAATTTATATTTGCATTCCGCAAAATTTTGCAAGCAGTATAGTCTATATATTATTGCAATCACAATAGATACGCATAACAGCAATGATGCATAGAAGAGCAGTTTATCAAAATTACCTATAACTAATAGGTAAACAACGCCTAATTTTAAACAAACATTCAATATTTCAACATAAGCATAAATATTCATGCGTTCATGTGCAATGATCGTAGCATTATAAGGAACTTGGGTAATTGTAATCATTGAGGTTAAAATCGAAATTTGATATACCCACAGGGCAGTAGAGATTCGAGAATCCGGAATAACTAATTTATTTTTTAAAAACCACAAACCTATTGTTTCTGCCAGCAATAGAATAATAATAGCTATTATTATATGGATAGTTAAAGCAGCTGAAAATGTTTTTTGTAATTCTATCTTATCATTTTTTCCTAATGCAACCATTAAAAAGCGCGAAGTGGCCCCACTCATAGATGAATTCAAAAACGAAAACATCGAAACGATCCCACCTACTACACCATAAATACCAAAATCTTCCACTCCTAATGTCGCTAATATAATACGCGAAGTATATAAACTCACTCCCATTGTTAACAACATTCGAAAATAGAGAAATAACGTATTTTTTGCTATAAGTTTGTTATTTTCTGAAGGTATAGAAAAGAATCAATCAAATGAAATTACTTTAAATCTTTTCTTTCGCATGTAATAAGCGCGAACTTTTTGCTAATTTATACATATCAACTCTCCGACTATTTGTCGAATGCAAAATCAGTAGTAATAAAAAAAGTATGTTGTTATAAAAAATTGGCAATCAGAGAAAAAAGACTACTTTTATAAAATATAAAAATAACAATGACACTTTATAATTCTAATTGATAAAGTACAAAGGTAAGGAAAAATGATAAAAAAAATACTCTCAAAATCAAAATTATTTGTGTAAAAACTGCAAACTTCATTTATCGAAGACCATGCCCCGTCTAATAAAAGCTTGCATTCAGACTTGATGTACAAGATATTAATGATGTGAATCCACTACCTTACATGCCATAGATATGTGGACAAAATGGACTAAATATAAATATAGATGGAATGAGGTTGTATGCTTGCGGCATATAGGAGGGATGAGATTACCAAGTTTGGCGGCGTTCTAAAAAGTATGCTGGTATACTTTGTAAAGCGCCGCCATTTTGCTTAAACCTCAATCTTTTTCTTACCCATTTTTTCTTTGTTTGTTACCCAATGTCATTTGGCGCAAATATAAGGGATGTCGCCTGATTAGCCGTTGAGGAAGGAGGCGACTGTTTTCTCCCTTTAATGGGATAACCCAGCGCGTAAGTCTAAAGATGCTCTTTTTCGAGCGAATAGGCGCTTTCGGTTCTTATCTCTCCGGGCGTTTTCCCATAATGTCTTTTGCAGAATTCGTAAAAACGCGGCTGGGATGAAAACTGATATTGAAAAGCAATTTCTTTAATGCTTTTTTTATTTTCTTTCAATTCGCGAAGAATAATTTTCGAACGGCGGTCTTGCATCCAAAGATAAACCGATTGTCCGAAATTCCGTTCAAATTTCTTTTTAAAACCGGAAACGGAATAATTCATTAGAGTGGCCAATTCTGAGACATTATGCGCAGCAAGCATGTTTTTCAACACTTTTTCTTTAAAAAGGACATCTTCATTCAAAACAGGGTAGAAAAAAGCGGCCAATTCTTCTTTTCTGTAATAGGCTTGAAGAAGGAAAAAGAATTCTTCCCTTTTGTTTTCATTTAAGCAATCGCAGAAGATGCCATCGTGAAGGTAGTTATCCATTACTTCCAGATAGTTCCGGATGGGTTCTTTGAATGGAAGCGGATAGAATACATCTTTCTGCCGCCTGTCCAAAAAAGGCAGCAAAACATCCAAACTAAAATTTTCGCAACATTTGGTTTGAAGATCAAAAACACCCAGAAAAAAATGAGCATTTTTCAACACTGTCACGTTAAAACACGTTGCAGGAGGTACCAACAAGAAATGCTTTGCATGCAAAATCTCGCCACTGTACATGTCGTACGACAAACTTACTTCTCCTTCCAGCAAAAAAATAATAGAAACTTCTTTGATTTCGAACGTTACTTGTTCTCCTTTTTTGTTTTTAAAACTTTGAAATAAAGTTTCATCTTTCTGACAGAGTGCCTTATCATATCCACACTGCTGTCCCTCTACAATGCGATAGTTCATGTGTGTTACTTGTTAATTCTATACAAAATGATATTCCAGATTGTGCCGGCAAAGTTAATACATTTTGCAGTTTTATCCCGTATTTTGAGAAAAAAATTTTTCTTTTTGTCAGATTTTAATATTGTGTCACTTTTATATATACATTTAACTATTTATGTGAGATTTTTTTCCCTTTTTTCTCTTTTAATAATGGGTTTTTTTCACTACCTTTGCAGTCTCTATAGAATCGGGGTTTTTCCCTTGGATATTTTGTAAACACGTTTCCTTTATGACAAAGCAACGTTTGCGAATTTTCATATAAAACCAAAAAGTCATGCTATATTATTATTTTATACCATATTAACGATGTCAAGCGTAAAGCGGGGAGATAGTTTTATACTATTTACCTAATTAATTAAACAACATAATTTAATTAAAATAGCCAATCGTATTTTTGACACATATTAAAATACATACTCTTTATATGAGAACAAACCTAAATGAAATTTTGATTACTACTATTTTAGAAAGTATTCCGAAAAGCATTAAACCTGTTGCTTTTTTAATGGACTCGCTTCAATTGAGTAGAGAATCTGTCTATCGCAGGATTAGAGGAGAAATTCCATTTTCCATCGGCGAGGTAGCCCAATTGTCATTGACTTTGGGATTTTCCTTAGATGAGATCATGGGCGGAAGCCGAAAAGGACGCGCATTTTTTGATCTTCTTTCTGGTAAAAAAGCCGAATCGCCAGAAGCTTTTCAAACGATGCTTCAAAAGTATCATGAATACATTGAGAATTATACCGCTGCCGAAGACGGAAAAAGCATTATGGCCTTGAACCGATTACCGCCTCCTCTTTTTGCATTCTTCAATTATCTTTTTAAATTTGAATATTGCAAATGGCTTCATCAAAACGAAGAAAACTGTTCGAAGCAACTTTTTTCGGATGTGGCGGTTTCGGACGAATTGTTTGCCCTGCAAGAAAGTATCCAATTCAGTTTCAAAAAGATGAATAATCTTTCATTGATTTTTGATCCGAATGTATTTTCCAGTATTACCCGCGACATTCAATATTTTTTCCAACGAAAATTGATTAAGTGTCATGAATTGGAACTACTTAAGGAAGAACTCTACCAATTGATTGATTTCTTTGAAGAAATTGCCAAAACGGGGACTCTTGAATACGGTACGAAAATCAATATTTATTTGTCTCCACTCTACATCAATGCAAACACCTGCTATGTAGAAACAAATCTTTCGGCTGAATCTATCTTTTGGGTATTCCCGGCCAATCCCATGTTTGTTTCCCATGCAGAGGTTTGCGCTACACATAAAAAATGGCTTTTATCATTGCAACGACAAGCTGTTTTGATTACCTTATCGAATGAGATTCTACAATCGGAATTTTTCGACAAGCAACGCAGATACGTTGAAACCCATTTGGGAGAAGCGGTTTCGGTAATTCATTAAAAAGGAGTGTCGTACACAAACTCCGCACGGGACGAACAGGAAATGATTCACTGTTCGTCCGCGGTGTTGTGTTTGTCGCCAACTAAGTTTTTCTTTACATAATTGCGAAATTCGGAGGGCGACATGCCATACGTTTCTTTAAATAAGCGGTAAAAATTCCGTATAGTCGTAAAACCGGCATCCATCGCAACCGATTCAATGGTTTGATTCATATCCTGCAAAAGCAAAGTCTTAGCATATTCTATCCGCTGCGAATTGATGTATTCCTGAATAGACATGTTTACTGCCGAACGAATGGCTTTCGAAAGATAAACTTCATTGGTATTCATATCCGCAATGAGGTTTTTCCTGCCATAATCGCTGTTGATATAGGGTTTTTTCATTTCCATGTATTCCTCTACCCGCTCATAGAGGCCATCGTAAACCTCCGAAGCAGCGCACAACTGCGGATCCGTCCGGATTCGCAAGGTCTCTTTAAAGGCCAGCAACTCTATCTTCGTTTGCGTAAGTTCTTTGATTTGGTTAAACAAGAAAAAATTCTTATGTTGGATAGACTTCAAATTGGTCCATATAATTCCTATTGCAATCAACAAAAAAAGCGCTAAAGTACCCAGTATCAGATTGAAAGAAAATCTTAACTTGATTTCTGTCTTTTGACGGGCAATCTCATTTTCTCGTTTATCCAGTTCGTAGTCGATCCGGAGTTGTTCGATCTCATAATAGTGAATTGCCAGATTTAGCGAATCGGCATGTTGCTGTAATTGTTTATAGGTTTGCGCCGATTCTTCGTAATCTCTTAATTTATATAAAGTTTCGGCCTTGAATTTCAGTAAAGTCCGGAGTTTTTTCACAAAATTGTTATCGCTGCAAAACCGATAGCAAATCCCGTAATAATACCACATTTTTTCATAATCTTGCCGCAGATAAAAATAGTGCATTTTCATCTCGTTCAAGAGAAGACGATAATAAGGAAGCGGTTCTTCCTCCAATCTTTTATCTATTTCTTCGATGGTAGCCCAAGCATCTGTCAAGTGGTTGATTGCCATATAGCAAGAAGCGTAACACAATAGGTTGGTAATTTCATAATCCACTGGATTGACATCTGGACAAGTTAATTTCACCCGAAGCGTTTCATTTCTCAATGAATCCATATAGGGCCAAACGGCTTCGAGGTTGCCTTGTTCCGTATAGGTCGTCACAATGCCTGTATAACAATTAAGCAACCGGATTGGATTTTGGGATTCTTTTGCCAACAGAAGCAAATTTCGGGCTTCCTTGAAACAGTCGATTGCTTCACTAAATCGCTCCATAGCCAGATACGCATCGCCCATAGAAAGTTGCGCAGAAGCCAAAGCTTCCGGATCGTTTATTTCTTTTGCCTCCATATACATTTCTTTCGCTTTATTAAGTCCCAAATTGTAATAGCCTTTCCACAGATAATTTAAAACCAGCATTTGGCGAATCAAGAATAATTCGCTGTACAACTTGTGTTTCGACGTCAATTCTTCCGCCATCTTGGCATAATAAACCAGACTGTCGGTCGCAAAAAAACGATAATACGCTATCTTAATGTTCAATGCAGCATATTGATAGTAATAATTGTTTTGTTTTTGCGCTTCTTCCATCAAAAGATTTCCATAATCCAGCGATTTCGGCTGATAAAGATATTTCATTTCCAATTCGTTCAATTTTTTCAAGCGTTCTTCTCCTTGTAATCCGTGTAAAATATCTTGCAAAGAATCTTTATCAGGGTGTTGTGCGTTGATTTTCAACGTAAAGCACATAATTAAAATGTAAAATCCTACCTTTTTTAATGTCATATTTTGTAAGTTTTAAAAACAAAAATACATTTTTTTTTCATATTCGTCATGTTTTTTTCAAAATTCGTCATAATATTTTCCGTATCCGTCATGTGCTTCTGGGGAAATGTCAGTAGTTTTGCTTATCAAAAAACAAAATACCAAGGGCTTAAAAACCAAACTTCAAAAAGTCTTTATGAGATAGTTGTTAAAGATGTGTTCAAAGTGTACAGAAAGACTTTCCCGTGAGGGAAGGTCTTTTATTTTTTCATACTGTCTTGTCCTGAAATAGCTTTACAAAAATCAAATATAAAAAACGAAGCAAAGTGAGGAGAACGAAATAATGGCGGCGTTTTTTCTTCCAAGGGATACTTGCGTGCAAACCCCACAAAAAAAAAACGCTTACTTTTAGTAAACGCTTTTTTTTAGTTTGTGACTCCGGAGGGATTCAAACCCCCAACCTTCTGATCCGTAGTCAGATGCTCTATTCAGTTGAGCTACGGAGCCGTTTCTTTGTTTTTGCGATTGCAAATGTAATTCTTATTTTTGGATTCTGCAAACGTTTTGGATAGAAAATCAAGGTATAAATTTAGGGCCGAAAATCAAATAGCCGATGTTCAACCCGAAATTCCAGTTGTTGCGGGGATAAGTGTAATAATTGGCATACAAACTGACCGACATGAAAGGCAATTGTGCAACTAAACTTATTTCGCCCGAATGGGCAGGATTTGTAAGCAAGTCTCCGTAATAAGCTTGGTCGTCCTCTCCCTTTTTGATCGGATAGATGGGGAGAAAACTGTAAAAGTCGCCCCGCAGATGAAAAGTGGAATTCAATTTAAAAATAGGTATCAATCCGGCAGCTAAATATTGATTGGCATGAAAAGCTTCGTTGAAAACCAACGCGCTATGCGGAGTAGGAGTGAAGCCCGGCGCCTGAAGTACTGATGCCGTATAGTTGCTCCACAAGTTTTTACTCGAAACGATGCCCTCTACCCGGTATCCCAGATTAAACTTGGAGTTGATGGAATAATAGTCATTCAAACTGGCCGCTATCTGGATATACGATTGATGGTCTTTAGCAATCTGTCCGGTTTTGTCGGATGGAAAAAAAGTTTCTTTTCCCGAAATGTATTGGGCGGAAAGCTGGTGATTGTGTCCGCTGATCGGAAATTGCTTGGCATCCAACGAATATTTCCGATAAAATAAGCCGAAATTAAACAAACGATACTTGCTCCGGCTATACCCTATATAAGAATTCTTCTGATAATATTTGTCATCCAACTCGCCATATCCAGCTTGCAGGTCGATTTTTGCCTTGGTCAAAAAAGGGAAACCAAGCCCTAATTTACCAAAAGTTTCCCGCAGATTAATAAGCGTAGATAAATTCGTATCCATAAATAATCGCTCGCTTTCGTAGTGCTTCCTTGTGCCGGACGAAAATAAGGCGTAAATATCGATGGGAATCCGGTAAGGAACTTCCAATTTTCCAAGCAAAGAAAAACCGTCGTAGGCGTTTCCCAACTGCATGTCCAAATTCAACCCCATCGACAGTTGAGTCAAACTTTGGTATCCAACTCCCAGATAGATTTGATTGGCATTCATCGAAGATACATTTCCGCCAAAAGAAATGTTCAATTCGTCTCTAATCCGAATATCCATGTATAAATCAAATGTTTGACTTTCTGGATCATATTCTGCATGAGGAACAATTTCCCTGATTTTGGGATTCGTCAACAAACTAAAATAAGTTCTTTTGAAATCGTTGAAGGTGAAATTTTCCTCGTTGTTTCGGTGAATCTGATTTTCTATATACATTTTTTGCGCATCCGTCACTCCAGAAATATAAATATTTCTAAAAATGAAAGGAGGCAGGGAGGCCTGGTATTGCGTTCTGCGGGCATTCACTTCCGACAGGGGTACCCGTTTTTCGATTCTCTTCTTGATGGAATCAACCATTTCTATTGTCCGGCTGTATCCTAAATCATACAAGCTTTTTGCTTTATTGAAATCCAGCAGGCTCACATCGACTAATTTGAATCTCAGCATGATGCCGTCTTTCGCATCTACATTGTATTCGGTATCTCTCATCACCATCCCTTCGAGCTGATCGTACATTGATTGTTCGCTGGGCTTTTTCGTGTTCGATCCAGCCACTGCAGCGCCAATAATGAAATCGGGATTCCAAGCCTGTTTCATCGGATTCACAGGAAAATTGTCGTATATCCCGCCATCCCATAAGGGAATATCATCTTTTAGGATAGGTTTGAAAAACAAGGGAAACGACATCGAAGCCCTTACGGCTTCGCCCAAATCGCCATGGCGGAAGATGACCGCTTTTTTATGATATACGTCCGAGGCAACACACAAAAAAGGAACAAACAAACGATCGAAATCTCCTCCGCATTGCGCGCTGGCTTGCGAAAATAAATGAAGAAATGCCTGATTCATCTGAATGGGATTGATTAAACTATTGGGTAGAATAGATCCTTTCAGATCGAGCGAATCTTTGAACGGAATACTAAACCGTACAAAAGAAGCGTCATCAGCGCTTTTTCGGAAATAATATTGATAGTCATCTTCTATCTTTCCTGTTTGCCAATAATAAAAGTCGTTCGACAAAAACAATTTAAGCATTTGGTCGGGAGTATACCCCATGGCGTATAAACCGCCAATAATGGCGCCAATCGACGTTCCTGCAATGTAGTCAATCGGAATTTCATTTTCTTCCAATGCTTGTATAACGCCAATGTATACCATTCCTTTTGCTCCGCCGCCGCTCATTACCAAACCAACTTTTTGCGAATGAACGCAATCAACATACAAAATCAAAAAGAAAAGGAATATGTGTATTTTTTTCATTGATGAAACTAAAATTTTTGCAAAGCAAATATAGGCATAAATTTTTCAAGATTAATTAATGTGTGAAGATTTTTGGAATAAATTGTTTACTTTTGCAAACACAAATTATTAACATAAGTATTCATGGAAAAATTTATTTTTTTTATTTCTTTTATAATTGCATTGACGATGAATGTACAAGCAGAAAATCCGCTTTTGAGTAAATACAATACGCCGCATGAAACGGTTTTTTTCGACAAAATCAAAATAACTGATTATGAACCAGCTTTTAAAGAAGCCATGAAATCGCATCTGATTGAAATTCAAAAAATACAGGATAATCAGGAAAAGCCCGATTTTCAGAATACCATAGAAGCTTTGGAATATTCTGGCGAAACCCTGAGAAACGTCAGTAATGTATTTTTTAATCTTTTAGAAGCTGAAAGTTCGGATCAGATGATGGAAATTGCTCAACGCATCCAACCCGAATTAACAGAACATTCGAACAACATCACATTGAATGAAGTTCTGTTTCAACGGGTCAAAACGGTATATGAACAAAAAAAGGATCTCAATTTGAATTTGGAGCAAGCCAAATTGCTGGACGAAACATACGAAAGTTTTGTAGATCAGGGAGCTAATTTAAGCCCGGAAGACAAAACAAAATACCGCGAACTTTCTTCTCAGTTAGATGTTTACGCCTTGAATTTCAAGCAAAATGTTCTGAGCGCGACCAATGCTTATGGCCTATTGCTCACGAAAGAATCGGATTTAGCTGGCCTTCCGCAGGATATCATAGAGGCCGCCGCTCAACGGGCGCAAGCCAAAGGGCAAACCGGTTGGTTGTTCGATTTGTCGGCTCCCAGTTATGTAGCATTTATGAAGTATTCCTCCAATCGCGATTTGCGGAAAGAACTTTATATGGCTTATAATACCCGCTGTGTGAGCGGCCCTTTCGATAATCGGGAAAATATTTACGGAATTGTCAATACCCGATTAGCGATCGCGAAACTGATGGGTTATCCTTCGTACGCCGATTATGTTTTGCGTAAGCGCATGGCCAAAAATGCTCAATCCGTTTTTGATTTATTGAACGAACTGCAGGCCGGATTTGGCCCTCCCGCACGCGAAGATTACCGTGAAGTACAAGGATTTGCCATCGGAAAAGAGAAAAAAAATATCGAAATAATGCCTTACGACTGGTCTTATTATTCCGATCAATTGAAAGATGCCAAATTTGAATTGAATGACGAAATGATTCGTCCTTATTTTGAATTGGAAAACGTAAAGAAAGGCGTTTTTGGTTTGGCAACCACTTTATATGGCATTACTCTCCGGAAAAATGACCAAATTCCCGTGTACCAAAAAGAGGTAGAAGCGTTTGATGTATACGACAAAGATGGAAAATATTTGGCTGTTCTTTATACGGATTTTTTTCCAAGAGAAGGAAAAAGGCAAGGCGCCTGGATGACGGAATTTCAAGGAGAAGAAGTCCGCAAGGGACAAATGATTCGTCCGCATATTTCCTTAGTAATGAATTTCACCCGTCCTACGGCCAGCAAACCTGCTTTATTGACCTTCGACGAAGTCAACACATTTCTGCACGAATTTGGCCATTCGCTGCATGGAATGTTTGCCAATACAACTTATCCCAGTCTTTCGGGAACCAACGTTTACCGCGATTTTGTGGAACTTCCTTCGCAATTCATGGAGAATTTTCTGACGGAGAAGGACTTTCTGGATCAGTTTGCCGTTCATTACCAGACGGGTGAAAAAATTCCGGATGAGTTGGTTCAAAGAATCATCGATGCGGCAAATTTCAATGCCGGCTATTTGTGTCTGAGACAATTATCTTTCGGTCTGTTGGATATGGCTTACCATACGATTACGGAGCCGCTTACAGAAGATATCAACCGGTTCGAACGCGAAGCCATCCAATCGGTTATCGTAGTTCCGCCGGTAGAAGGAACGCTTATTTCCCCTACGTTCAGTCACATTTTTGCAGGAGGATATGCCGCTGGCTACTATTCGTATAAATGGGCAGAAGTATTAGATGCCGATGCTTTTGCTCTGCTCAAAGAGAAAGGAATTTTTAGCCGAGAAGTTGCTCAATCGTTTTACGACCTTCTGTCGAAAGGCGGAACGGAAGATCCGATGGAGTTGTATGTTCGTTTTCGGGGACAAAAACCGACAACAGAAGCATTGAAAAAAAGAAGCGGAATCGTTAAGTAAAAAATATGCAATTGAACTTTGACAAAATGGGCGGTTTAATACCGGCTGTTATACAGGACGAACAAACAGAGAAAGTGTTGATGCTGGGCTTTATGAATCCGGAAGCTTTGGAAAAAACAAGAGCAACGGGACAAGTCACGTTTTTTAGCCGCACCAAAAATCGCCTTTGGACCAAAGGCGAGGAAAGTGGAAATTTTTTACAAGTCGTTTCCATAACAGAAGATTGCGATCAAGACACCTTGCTGATAAAGGTTCATCCCGTAGGGCCTGTATGCCACACGGGAGCCGACACTTGCTTCAATGAAAAAAACCAAGAAGATATTTTGTTTTTAAAATGCTTGCAAGACTTGATTGATGAGCGTCGTCGCGAGATGCCGGAAAATTCCTATACCACTTCTCTGTTTCGAAAGGGAATCGACCGAATAGCCCAAAAAGTGGGAGAAGAAGCAGTGGAAACTCTGATTGAAGCCATAAACGGAAACGACGAGCGTTTGTTGTATGAAAGCGCCGATTTGTTGTATCACCTCATTGTGTTGCTTACCTATAAAGGATACCGCTTGGAAGATGTCGCAAACGAATTAAAAAAGAGACATAAAAAGTAAAAGATCAATGAAATCCAAGAAAGAAATCGAGACGTTTTCTTCAGCTGTTCTCTATGGAGTAAGAACCCGAAATAATGTTGCTTCCTTTCAGATGCGTTCCTGTAAAACTCTAAGAATGTTTGTATTTTGGGAGATTTTTTTTCGAAAAACATCCTTCAAAATAGCGTGACGAACCGTTGGTTTTAACTTAATTTTCCCTGTTTTCCATAAGTAAGAGATTTTGTTAAATTGTTTTATTTTTTGAAGAATAAATTTTTAGATTTATTTGGTAAATGTTAAACAAAAAAAAACTTACTTTGTTGAATATTATAGAAGTAAGGTTGAATTATGAGGAAATCTACCATTTGGCTGTTTGCCGGAGTTATGATTTTTACCTTTATGGGGTTGCTATATTTGCAAATATATTATATCCATATTATTCTGAATACACAGGAAGAACAATTTGGAGATGCCGTCAAAAGGAGTTTGTACCAAGTATCACACAATCTGGAATTGGATGAAACGATGCAATTTCTTGATGATCAGTTATTTGCTTTTGGTAAAAAATATTGGAGGAACAAAAAGCCGGTTGTTTCTCCGCGCGTCAACATTCGAGAACAACAGCGTCTATCAATAGGAGGCGCTGCCAGTCAGCAATTAATCCGGAAATTGGACGTCTCCATGGGAGGAGGCGCCGATTCGCTTTCTGTGTTGATGCCGAGTTTCGGGAAAAATGATCTTAGCGCGGCTTCGCGAGCCATTCAGGAAGCTTTTCAGGAACATTACTTTTACCAGCAAAATTTGTTGGAAGAAGTGATCCGGAATGCAATGCGGGGAAGCGAGCGGCCTATCAGCGAACGAATTGATTGCAGAAAATTGGAGGCTTACATTCGGTCGGAATTGGCGAATAACGATTTGGTTCTGCCTTTTACCTATGCTGTTTTAAATTCAGAAAAAAACATTATCTGTAAAAGTGCGGATTATAATACCAGCATGACGAAAAATGTCTATTCGCAAATATTATTTCCCAAAGATCCGCCGAACAAACTGTATATGCTTCAGGTCGTATTTCCAACACAGAAGAGATACGTATTCAATTCTGTGAGCACATTTACAGCGCCTTCTATTATTTTCACCTTCGTTTTGTTGGTTGTTTTCATATCTACATTATATATTGTATTCCGACAGAAACGGTTATCTGAAATGAAAAACGATTTTATCAACAATATGACCCATGAATTGAAAACGCCGGTTGCCAGCATTTCGCTCGCAGCCCAGACCTTGAATGATGCGGAAGTAAGCAATTCGCCTTATTTGATGGAATATGCAAAAAAAGTCATTAAAGACGAAAGCGCGCGTTTGGGTTTTTTGGTCGAAAAAGTATTGCAAATGTCGCTGTTTGAAGACAAAGCCACGCAATTCAAAATGACCGAATTAGACGCCAATGATCTTATCACCAGCATTGCCGGTACATTTGCCTTACGGGTGGAAAATGCGGGAGGAACATTGGATATTGATCTTAACGCCTTGGAATCGACGATTGTAGTAGACAAAATGCATTTTACCAACGTATTGTTCAATTTAATGGAAAATGCAGTAAAATATAGAAATCAAGACGCTCCATTGCTCCTCGTGGTACATACGGCCAATGTGGGCGATAAAATTCAGATTACCATAGAGGATAATGGAGTAGGGATACGGAAGGAAAATCTCAAAAAGATTTTCGATCGGTTTTATCGGGTTCCAACAGGGAACAGACATGATGTGAAAGGATTTGGCTTAGGATTGGCTTATGTGAAACGGATTATCACCGAATTGAATGGAACAATCAAAGCAGAAAGCGAATATGGCGAAGGCACAAAATTTATTATTACGTTGCCGTATATTGAGAATTAATTATTTAACAATTAATAAATAAAATCATTATGAATGAAAGAGTAAAAATCTTCATGTGCGAAGATGACGAAAATTTGGGAATGCTTTTAAGAGAATACCTGCAAGTGAAAGGTTTCTCGGTAGATTTATTTCCGGATGGAGAAGCCGGTTCGAGGGCATTTCCAAAAGAAAAATACGACTTGTGTATTTTGGATGTGATGATGCCAAAAAAAGACGGTTTTACATTGGCTCAGGAAATCCGGTCGATCAATGGTGAAATTCCTATTATTTTCTTAACAGCAAAAACGATGAAAGAAGATATTTTGGAAGGATTCAAAATCGGTGCGGACGATTATTTGACGAAACCGTTCAGTATGGAAGAATTGCTGCTTCGAATTGAAGCCATTCTTCGCCGCGTAAGCGGGAAAAAAGCGCCGAAAGAAGGTCCGTTCGCTATCGGACGTTTTATTTTCGATACCCAAAAGCAAACGTTGATCAATGGAGAACAAATAGTGAAATTGACTACGAAGGAAAGCGATTTGTTGAATCTTCTTTGCGAAAATGCCAATCAGGTGTTGGAACGAAATTATGCTTTGAAAAAGATTTGGGGCGTAGTCGATTATTTTAACGCAAGAAGTATGGACGTCTATATTACTAAATTGAGAAAATTGTTGAAAGACGATCCGAGTATCGAAATCATGAATATACACGGAAAAGGATATAAATTGATTGTTCCTATGGATGGCGTATGAACATCAAAGCCTTTTTTGTAGGAGCTTGGATTTTAACCATTGGTCAGAGTTTGGTGGCGCAAACCTATGACCAATGGTTGGATATCTCCTTCAAGTATCTGGACGAAAATCGTTTGGATTCGGCTGAGTTTGCTTTGACCAACGCCTTGCGAATAGAACCCGACCATGCGCTCAATGCTTTTCTGCTGAATAATCTGGGAACCATCCAAAGGCGAGAGGGAAAAAACGCAGAAGCGCTCCAATCCTATACTTTAGCGCTGAATCGTTATCCTAAAAATCCCATTTTTTTGAGCGCCCGCGCTTCTCTGTTTGCGGAAATAGGCGATTTTAAAAATGCTTTATTAGATTATAATATGCTGTTGGAGGAGGAACCCCGTAACGAAGATGCTTTGTATCAACGAGCGCTCCTTTTGCTGAACTTGAAAGATTTCGAATCGTCTGAACGGGATTTGGGAAAGATGATGGAAATCAATCCGCAGAGTTTATACGCCCGTTTAGGTTTTGCCTCTTTGTATAAAATAGAAGGCCGGTATGACGACGCCGAAAAAATATACAATTACTTGGAAAGCAAAGAACCGGATAATCCGGATCTCTATGCGGGACGCGCCGAACTTTTTCTTCTGATGGAGAAAGGAGGAAAAGCGCTTACCGACGTCAACAAAGCCTTTCGTTTGTCGAAAGAAACGGAAAATCCGTTTTTGTATATTATCCGGGCGCGCGCCAAACTTTTGCTGCATGAGAAAAAATCGGCTGCGGAAGACATTCAAAAAGCCATTTCATTGGGATATAATCCCGAAGAGGCGGAAAATCTTTTGAAACTTACCCAATAAAATCTCGCCTTTCCTGCATCTTGCTACGATAATATCGTAATGAGCTTTACGAAGGTTCATGGGGTGTAGTTGTCAAGTGTTAAAAACAGGGAAAACCATTATCTTTGTAGTCAATATGAGCGGATAACCGCATTTGTTAAAATTATATATAACCCTATGTTGAACGATATTGAAATAGCTCATTCCATACGGATGAAGCCCATTACGGAAATAG
>WRFY01000112.1 GCA_009783445.1 Candidatus Azobacteroides sp.
TTCTGGGTAAAACGCCAACATCCATAGTGCGGTCAAGCAGTTTTGACTTAACGCTTTTTCATTCCGAAACGCCGGAGATAGGCGTGCCTGCTCAATTATTAAGCAACCGTCCCGACGTACAAGCGGCAGAATTTGCCTTGCGTGCTGCTCATGAAGAGTTTAATGCGGCGCGTGCCGCTATGTATCCTCAATTAACCCTGACGGGTTCAGTAGGTCCGGATGCCAAAGGGTTATCCAATTGGTTTAATATGCCGGGGTCTCTGCTTTGGAATGTAGTTGCGGGATTAACCCAACCGATATTCAATGGACGGACTTTAAAGACTCAAAAAGAGGTTGCCCGTTTGGAGGAAGACGCAACGTTTATATCCTTCAAGCAAACCTTGTTGAATGCGGGAAATGAAGTATCAAATGCGTTAGCAGCCATTCGGTTTGTAGCTCAACAGTCCGATTATCAGAAAGAACAAGTGGATGCGTTGAAAAAAGCATACGAATTTTCGCAAGAATTATTAGTGAATGGATATGCAACCTATTTGGATGTTTTATCTGCGCAAACCAGCGTATTATCCAGCGAACTTTCTCTTTACTCAACCTATAACACGATTATTCAACAAAAGATTATCCTCTATCGAGCATTAGGCGGAGGTTGGAGATAGCGTTTCAAAAATGAATATCCGCATGCAGAGGACGCCGCGTTCTCTGCATGCTATTCATACAGTGGACAGACAAAACGGCAGGATATGAAAAATGGTCTGTTAAATTCCTAAAAAAAATCTTATTTCATTTTATTCTTTCACGAACAACACCCCAATACGCAAAAAAGTTTATACATTTGGCACAGAAATTGTTCAAAAGAAGACTACATTAAAATATTACTAAAAAACGAATGAAGAGTGTAATTGCGTCGCCAATGGAAATATTGATTGAACAAAAATCCGTAACGCTTGAAGATATCAACCAAGAGAATCCTATTTTGCCTCTGAAGAATATGATTTTTTTTCCGGGGGTTCCTACGCCGGTCAATATTGGACGTTCTAAGTCATTGAAACTGATACAAGATGTTCAGAAAAAAAAAGGTTTCCTGGGAGTTTTCTGCCAAAAAGACGCGAATGAAGACGACCCGGGTTATGACGATTTATATCCCATTGGTTTGGTTGCACAGATTATCAATGTGCTGAAAGAGGACAACGACGATACGACTGTTTTACTCATGGGCGAACAGCGGGTTTTTCTGACTGAGATTACCGTTCAAGAACCCTATTTGAAGGGTAAATTTTTGCCCATGGAAACCATCCAACCGGCTAAAACGGATAAAGAATTCAAAGAACAGTTGAAAACGATCAAAGACCGGACGCTCCATATGTTATCTTCCAAAATGGGATTACCTGATTTCGTTTTGGAATCTCTCCGAAAATCGAAGGATTACAACTACATTGCCAATCTGGCTTTTACCACCGTAGATGCGGCGATCGAGCAAAAACAGGAGGTCATTGCTTGCGACGATCTGAAAGAACGCTATATCAAATTACTTTCACTGCTGGATCATGAATTGCAGTTGCTTGAAATCAAAGAATCGATTCGGAGAAAAACCCAAGTGGATATTGACAAGCAACAAAGGGAGTATTTTCTTCAACAGGAAATGAAAAATATTCAGGAAGCGTTGGGTGGAAATATTCAAGACATTGAAATTAAAGAAATTAAAGATAAGGCGGAAGCTATTCATTTCACGAATGAACAACGCGACATTTTTGATAAGGAAGTGAAAAAACTGGAACGCCTGCATCCCCATTCTCCTGATTATTCGACGCAAATGTCTTATATTCAAACTGTCATTTCGTTGCCGTGGAATTTCTATACGGATGATAATTTCAATCTCGCGCGCGCTAAGAAAATTTTAGACAAAGACCATTTTGGTTTGGAAAAAGTAAAAGAACGCATCATTGAACATTTAGCAGTATTGAAATTGAAAGGGGATATGAAATCGCCGATTATTTGTCTTCATGGGCCTCCGGGAGTCGGCAAAACTTCGTTGGGAAAGTCCATCGCAGAAGCTTTGAATCGAAAATACATCCGTATGTCGCTGGGCGGTTTGCACGATGAAGCCGAAATACGGGGACATCGAAGAACGTATATTGGCGCTATGCCCGGACGGATCATTCAAGGGATTCAGAAAGCCGGTTCTTCTAATCCGGTGATGATTTTGGATGAAATCGACAAGGTGGGACAAGATTTTCAAGGCGATCCGAGTTCTGCACTGCTGGAAGTATTGGATACCGAACAAAACAACGCATTCCACGATAATTATTTAGACATTGATTTCGATTTGTCGAAAGTCTTATTTATCGCTACCGCTAATTCCTTGTCTACAATATCGCAACCTTTGTTAGACCGAATGGAACTGATCCATGTGAGCGGTTACATCATGGAGGAAAAATTAGAAATTGCCAAAAGGCATCTTTTGCCCATGCAACTGGAAAATCACGGGATTCCCAAATCCAAATTTGATATTCCCAAAAAAACCATGGAAGAAATCATCGAATCCTATACGCGCGAATCCGGCGTCAGGGAATTAAACAAAAAGATTGCCAAAATTCTGCGTAAAATAGCCGTTGCCGTCGCCGAAAATACCGATTATCCTAAAAAATTGGAAATTAAAGATTTATATGATTATTTAGGCGCTGTCGAATACAGCAAAGACAAGTATCAGGGAAATGACTACGCCGGCGTAGTCACTGGTTTAGCATGGACGGCTGCAGGAGGCGAAATCTTGTTTATTGAAAGCAGCCTCAGTAAAGGCAAAGGTTCTAAATTGACGTTAACCGGTAACTTGGGCGACGTGATGAAAGAATCGGCCATCTTGTCGTTGGAATACATCAAAGCGCATGCCTCTCAATGGGATATTCCTGAAGACATATTTGAAAAATGGAATGTCCACATTCATGTTCCGGAAGGAGCTATTCCTAAAGACGGACCAAGCGCAGGAATTACCATGACTACTTCGTTGGTTTCGGCGTTTACGCAACGGCAAGTAAAACCAACTCTCGCCATGACGGGAGAAATGACGCTTCGCGGAAAAGTGCTTCCGGTGGGAGGAATCAAGGAAAAAATATTGGCCGCCAAACGCGCCGGAATCAAGGAAATCATTCTAAGCAAAGAAAACGAAAAGGACGTAAATGAAATCAATTCCCTTTATTTGAAAGGATTGCAAATTCATTACGTAAACGACATCCAAGAAGTTCTAAATATTGCTTTACTCCCCACGAAGGTGAAAAATGCTGTCGCTATTGAGTAAGACCTGAAAACCCTCCCTGCATTTAAGTTCGGTAGAAAAAGGAGGGAAGATTATTTTCTACCGAAACGACATCCGTGACGAGACGAGGGACAATGCCCGTCTTTATTTTTTCTCCAAATCGGTCGCAATAATTTGTATTTCCAACTGATTGCCTCCTTTCTTCAAAGTAACCGCCGATGGAAGCAAATAATGAGCAGTTCCATTATCGACTGGATAGCTCGAATAGGAATACGAGTCGTAATAAAGATAATACGACACGTCCACAGGAATTAAATACAAAGACAGGTAGTCTTTCTGAACGCCTTTGTCTATGGCATTCTGAATTACATTGGATATATTATCAAAAGTATAAGCGTAAGCGCTCGCGTCGAACGTAGTATAGAAAGAGGTTTGTCCATCCGCATATTTCCGTTCCTCAAAAAAGGACTTAACCGAATCCGGTTCGATGAGCAACAATTTGGGGCGGGTTTGCGTAACGGTGTTGGATGTTCCCAAACCCGGAAAGTTTAGCACATAATCCCGATCTTCCTTGGGATAAGCTTCGATACTGAGCCGTACATTGTTGAATTTTCTGCTTCCAAGCGTTTGTTTAACTTCATTCAGCGGAATTAAAATTTCGCAGAATATGCCCGCAGGCGATTTCAAATACATCATTGAATCGTTCTGTTCCAGCAAATGATCGTCGTTTAATCCCTTATAATTATTCAGCTGAACGACTTCTTTAGTAACGTTCAATACTGCCATGCTCGGACTTTGATAGATGGAATCCTGACCTGAACTCCCTTGCGTCGTATACAAGCGCGTGTAATAAATGTCTATTTCCGTATTTTCCACTTGCAAGATGCATCCGCTTCCAAAGGTAGAAGCTATATAAGTACCGGGGAAAAAACGAGTAAAATCAGCAGGAGTAAACTGACCATGATTTGGTTTTCTATACTCATCCAGACAACTTTGTCCCCATTCGCGGGACAAAGGCACCGATACCATTTTATAAGACGAAACCAGATTCAGCGAATCGGAAATATTCAGATTTCGCGCCGTATAAGCTTTTCTTCCCCACAATCTATTCATATCGCAGAATTGGGATGGATCGATATCGGTATAGTAATCTTTTTGTAAAGGTACATTAACCGGATAAACGCTGACTTCCATAGGCGCAAGAGAATCGCCTACATAAGAAGTATATATAATTTGCAACAGAACAGAATCTATTTCTTGTCCGCTCTCGCCGATAATGCTGTCTAAACTGAATCCCAGCGCAGGATAGTACTCGCAAACATAATCCGCTTTTAAGCCGCCGAACACAGGGTCTTGAAACTGTCCCAACAATCCATTGATCGATTTGGCATACAAAGAATCCACCCGGATCGTTCGTCCGTCAATATTCAAGGTCGTATCGAATACCGCGATTTTATCTTCCTCTGGTTTCATATTGATCCCTATGGAATCGATGGTGTCGTTACATCCGGCCCAATAGTATCCTGCTGTTACAAGCAAAAAACCGGCTATAAAAAATTTTGTTTTCATCAAAAATGAATTAAATTATGAAAGAATCTGATCATAAAATTTATTGAATGCTTCAATGTAGACATCGTTCGGTTGATATTCCAGAAAAGGCAAACCTTCTTTTTGCAGCACGTATGCTTTCACTTCCGGATGAATGTACGGACTGCCTTGAATGGCTCCATCGCAAAAATCAATGGCCAATTTGCTTAACGACTCAAAATCAACTTTGTCCTCAATCGATTTGAGATCGCTTTGCGTTACGCCTTCTATCTTCAATTTTCGAATAAAATCCGCCTCAAAGGGACGTTTGAAACCGTCATTATACACCGAGTATACTACTTTTGAATTTTTAAAACAAGGGTCTCTTTTGTAATGTTTTTTTATATAAAGGGGCGCCAAGGCAGTCATCCAGCCATGACAATGAATCAAATCCGGAACCCATCGCAATTTTTTTACTGTTTCCATCACTCCTCGAACATAAAAAATACTTCTCTCGTCGTTATCTTGAAATTCGTTTCCTTCTGCATCCTGCAATAGATACTTTCTCTGAAAAAAATCTTCGTTATCTATAAAATAAATCTGCATGCGCGCCGATTGAATGGAAGCTACCTTTATGATCAATGGATGATCGGTATCGTCGATGATAAGGTTCATTCCCGATAAACGAATTACTTCATGTAATTGGTTTCGTCTTTCATTAATTGTGCCAAATTTAGGCATAAATGTCCTGATTTCCCGTCCAAGATCGTGAATCCCTTGAGGAAGCTCGCGAGCGATCACAGACATTTCCGTTTCGGCCAAGTAAGGTGTTATTTCTGTTGTAATGAACAATATCTTTTTTGCCATCATTATTTTATTACAGTAATTCTTTGGATTCTGGACACAAAGATAGTAAAAAAAAATAGCATTCATTTCAAAATATATTGCTAATAACTATCAACAAATTTTAAGATTCCTTGTTATTCACTTTTTTTTGTATCATTTTTTGGCGGCGTTGCTAATAATTTGGTGTGTTTCTTTAGTATAAACGAACATCCTGCTTCGAGGGTGTAATGATCACGACGTCTCCGATCTTTACTTTTTTTACCAATTCTTTCAGATCTTTATTTCTCAATCGGATGCAACCTTCGGTAGCTCGCGTTCCAATAGATTCATCGTCAACCGTACCGTGTATGCCGATGCCTTGATGACCCGGCGTGAACAATCGAATGAAAAAGGGACCGTACGCACCTTGTACACTCCCTCTGCCATCGCCAAAATCGTGTTTCCATTCCGAAGCATTTTGAATATCGCAAATGGGAAAAATGCCTTCCGGCGTTTTCATATCGCCCTGAATCGTTTTGTTGCCCATGCTTTTGCCGCACGCTACTGGATATTGACCGATGATCTTCCCCGTGTAATTGTAAATAGTTAATGTCATATCTTCTTTGGATACGACAACAAATGATGAATGTTCGATCTTTGTTATGCGGTGCTCATACCAGCGCCATACGCCGAACAAGCCTGCATAAGGAAGCAACAATACCACCCAAAGCGCTATCTTCTTTTTCATCTATTGATCGTTATTTCCACCAATCCTCCCACTGAACCTTATATTCATTTTGACCTCTTTCTTTCGTTTTTTCATCGAAACTAAACATATCAATTAAATAACCCCAACCTTTGGAACGGTATTTTTCATCGGGAATTAAATCGGGTCCATCGCTAACGTTAAAACCGGCAGGAAAACACGCCCGATAATCGCTCCAACAAGCTTTTTTCGATGCTCCTGTGCGGTAGCTTTTCCATGTCCCGTCGAAAAGGACGGTATAAGGAGATGCCGTGTACCAAATCTCAGCAATGGCCATTTTGCCGGTATTGTCTGTCCAGTAGATTTCGAATGTTCCCTCAAAAACGCCTGTGCCCGACTGTTTCTTATCTTCGGCCAAATTATATTTTCCTATTATTTTGCCGTCGGCATTATTTCCGTCCCAGTTTTCCAACCCCGATTCTACAACGTATTGCGCTTCGATAATTCCTTTAAAATCACAGATATTATTTTTGACTTTCGATTTTCCGATTACTTCATATTTATGATCGTCTATTCTTTTGGTCGATAAAAAAACAATTCCCATTCGTTGAACTTCATCGCCTAACATTCCGAGGAATTCTTTTTCAGATCCGAATAACTTTGCGATGTCAATATCTTCCACTTTGGGCAGTTTTTGGGCTATTTTTATATCGGGATAAAACGGCGCGGTGCAAGGGTCGCAATCCAATCCCAGCGCTTTGCCAACACAATAAGCTTTTTTCCCAAGCAAATAATGAACATACGCCAAATCTAAATTATAGTTCTTTGTTGAGCCTTTATTATCTGTGCCGTCAACATAAACTTCGTAAAAATTTTCGTAACCAGTATATTTATAACCTACATTTGAAACAGTAATGAACTGTTGCGCCTCATTGTTGCAACAAGTGCACCAAAGAATAAGCTGTTTTTGTGTATTTAAAAATTCGACCGCTTCTATTGCTTGCGATTCACTTAAATAGGCTAATTGATCGGCTCTACAGACGAATGCCGGTAATAACAGGATTAAAAGATACAAACTTCTTTTCATGTGTTTCTTATTTGATGTTTTTTTGATTTATTTTTAAAAAAGTATTTGTTCGTTTTAGCGGTATTCTATTTGATAGCTGTATGCGTCAGCGTCAAAAGACATGTAATACACAGGCTTGATAGCGTAAATATCCCCCGTTGGCGGCGCCGCTTCTTCATATTCCAAATGCGGCGTTTCATCGTCATTAAAACTGAATAACAAAAATTTCCGTTCTTTTGTAATGGTGTTTTTTAAAATTACTGCGAAATCGGCAAACTTTGAATTTGAATTGATAATTTTCTTGTAATAGGTTGAATTGTATTTCGAATTTTTGCTTTTGGAAAATACCTGCCAAATTCCGTTATCGTACCCATTCCTTTTTATATAATAGAGCAACGCTAATCGATATCTTCCTTTGTCGATTATTTCTTTCGATTCATTGTCGCCCCAAATGCTGTTCAGCAGAGAAAAATCGAATGGAAGTAATATATAATTCGACGACACGAATCCTTTTTGCCTTTTCCATTTTACTTCCGACCATTCGGAACCGTAATCATATACGATTAACTCGGAACCGTAAGGCACTTTTCCCACTATATTGTAATCCACTCCCGACACCGGCGAAGAACGCAAGAAAACATTGGTGGCGAATGTATAATAGCGAGGGGCGTCTCTATCGGTTATATAGGGAAGATAAAAACCATAGTACCCAATGGCGCCGCCCGCGCCCAGCAATAGAATGATTCCAACAATCAGTACCGCCCATGGAAATGATTTGGACTTTTCTTCCCGTTTCGGTTGTTTTCCTTTTTCGGGTTGTTGGTTTATTCTTTCTGGCCGTTGATCTACTCTTTTCGGTTGTATATCTATTGTTTGAGCTTGTGCCGGAATGTTGATTGCTGGTTGTATCGCTTTTTTTTCCTGTTCATTCGACAATGCCTTTTTCAACAATTGAATCGTTTCTTTTGCATCGCTTAACTCGTCATGGAGTTTATCTATTTTATCCAATTCTTCGTTTTCGACCAGCGGGGTTCGGCAATACATACAATAATTTGCGCTGCTTGGATTTTCTTTCTGACATTGAGGACACTGTTTCATACCGTTTTTTTTAAGAATTTATTTGCAATACAATAAAAATTCTATTTGAAAGTGATTTCATTTTTATGATAGTTGATCGATATTTCTCCAAATTCTTCCAATACAGATTGACCCAACAACAAAGGCGCTTCCATATTATCCACAATAGAAGCCTGAATGTTGAATAGTTTTTTGTTTCCTATTTCTACTTTTCGAAGCATCACCACTTTCCCTTCGAGGACACTTCCGTCGGCGACCTGATATTGCTGCGTACCTAAAAAATCGTCATCTTTTAGTTTTCCTTGTTTATAGAGAAAGAGGGCTTCAGTGAGCGACATGGTAATATCCGAAGCGCCGGTATCGAAAATAAATTCCATTTCGGTACCGTTTATTTTGCAGGGAATATGGTATACGCCGTCTTCTTTCCTCATTTTGATGATTGTTTTGCCTCTTTGGTTAGCCGATCGGCGATTTTCGGATATCTCTGTTGGAGTCGGCCTCCTGTTGGAGGGTCGACTGTTTCTCCGTTTACAGGACAACATCGGCATCAGGAGAAAAAACAGGAGTGAAAAGATGAAAATTTTTTGTTTCATGACTGTATTTTATTTTCTAATGCATGGCTATACAATTTTAATTTTTGCTTTTTGAATAACTTTCCATTTCCCGTCAACTTGTTGTTGAGCTATGCCTTCCTCCACTTCGAGGTGTTGCCCGCGGGGAAAGATTTGTTTTTCGCAACCGGCCAGATTGCTTGGACGGTCGATGACTCGGCGATATGCTCCTTTGTAAATAGCAAATAAGGCTGTCGAAGTATCGCGGAGCTTCAGTTCATAGATGGTTTCATCGGCAGGCTGCTGGCGAATATTATAAAAAGTTCCCTCAGTAATATCTATCGCATCGGCATACAGCGTATTTACTTCTGCTGTTTGATTGACGATGTTCGTTTTTACTGGTTCAACGATGCTCGTATCCTTTTTATTATTTTTTATTTGCTGTTTCAAGTCCTCCCGCAATTCCTGAAGATCGAGCCGCGTTATTTTAACGATCGCATCAATGATCTCTGTTTTATCGTTTTCATTTAACACAAAAGATTGCGATTGCAGCGTCGTTATTCGATTCGATAAATCCGTTATATTTTTTTCAATGCTTCTTTGCCATTTCTCTAAATCGGTATTATCAAAGCTTGGAGTTACCGGTTCTTTTATTTTTAAATCTCGTTGTCTATAAGAAGAAGAAAATGCCTTTTTTGTACGGCGATAAATAATAATCATGCCTCGAAGGATGCGTCTGTAATGCCTTTTGAAAACAATAAATAAGCCTGCGATAAAAGCAACGAATAATAGCCAATACATCCATCGTAGACTCGATGCTTCTTCTACTGTTATTTGACATCGGTCGGTTTTGCCATCTATGCGGGCTTCAATAGTGCATTTGCCTGCATCGGAAGCTTTTATTTCAATGTCTTTTCCATTGTCTGATTTCTTTACGATGCTTACCTTATTGTTTCCTTCGATCACTTTCCAGTCAATCTTTTTATTTTTGATTTCAGCATCGCTGGGATCTATTTTTATAGAAAGCTTTGACGTTTTTCCCACTTTCAAAGAGAGTAGGGTTTTGTTAAGGGATATTTGTTCTATTTTTTTTTCTTGGAAAATATCCTGATTATTCAAATCCTCTTTTAACGCTTTCGTCACTTTTGAAAAATAAGACTGAAAATCAACTGGTTCGGTAGGTAAAGCGACTAATTTATCTATTATTTCAATGGTATTCCAATTCGGATCAAATTTTTCTTTTTTACTTTCGATAAAATTGATCAACAACTCTCCTTTGGGATATTCTTTTAAATCTTGCAATAGCAAAACATTATCTGCGGCATTTTTAAGGTTTAAATTTGAAAGCTGCGGCTTAATTCTGGTTTTGTAATCCTCTCTAAGCGTCGAAGACATAGCCGTATCAGATTTATCAGCCGTTTTCTTGTCAAAATACCGTTTTGTATAATAACAATTCACATAATCCACTAAATTTTTAAAATCTTCTTCGCTGATATTCCGCGTAGCGTTGCTTACGCTGTACAGCATAATCAATGATAAGAAAATAACTATCTTTTTCGTCATTTTACTAAATAATTTTTACTTTTAAGGGTTTATCAATGATCCATCTTTCGCCCGATTTATGAGCTTCGCCCAGCGCGATTGTTTCCAACGATTTATTGCCTATTACTTCTTTTTCACAACCTGCAAGGTAGTTTGGCCGATCGATTACACGCTTTTCCGCTCTGGAATAAACCTTGAAAGTAGCGGATAGGGAAAGCGTGTCGGGGAGTTCCAATTCGAAGACCGACATATCGCCCGGTTGTTGACTCAGGTTGTAAAATTCGCCGTCGTTTATGGCATCGGCATAAAGATTCGCCTTCAGAAGCGTTGAGGATTGCAATGCCGAATGCTCCGCTGTAGTCTGCGCCTGTTTAGTGGGCAAAGGCGCTTTCGATTCCAATTGTTGCTTTAGCCGTTTGCACACTGCCCTAAGTTTATCGTTTTCTTCTTCTATTGCTTTAAGATACTGTAGCTTGCTTTCCAATCCGATTCTTTCGCTGCGGAAATATTCGTTTTGGTCTTTCAACTCCCGTATGTGCTTGTTCGTTTTGGAAAGTTGTTTTTTCGCTTTTAATTTGTTATAAATCAATAAATATATCAACCCGCCTACCGATACGAGCAAAACTCCAAAAATAATAAAAAAGAGCGTCGAATATTCTATCAGCCAATCCAATTGATTTATATTTGTATCTCCAGACCTTGAAATGGGTTTGCCGTTGATGCTGTCCGGAGAAGTCGGCTTTTCCATTATAGAAAGCGTATCCTCCCCTGCAAGAAACCGAATGGTATCTTGTACTTCATTTTTTGAAATATTTTGAGCCTTCATCATGGTTGCCCCCATTATAATGGCCGCCCATAGTATAACCTTTTTTCTCATATATTCAATCCAATAAAAAAATTCATCATTACGTTAATCTCTATACCTTTCGAGCCATTTCATGCAAAACTCCGACTAAGGGATAGAAAAACAAGGTTTCACTTATTGCTTCGTCGTCTTCTAAACTCTTCTGCTTCCAGTCCAAACCATCTTTGAGCGATTGTTCCAATTCTATTTTGTCTATACAAATCTCTTTTACTTTTCTCAAAATGCTTGATTCGGCAGTCAGCTTATTGGTGAAGAAATTATTGTTGTCTTCATGCAGTTTAAAAAGAAATTCCACAAATTCGCTTACTTGCTTTACTACATTTTCTTTTATTTCGTTTGTTAACTCGGAATATTTGATTGTTTGATTTGCATAGTAGTCGAAATGATCGCCGATAAAAGTATATTTTATTCCCTCAATACTGTCGTACGCCTGTTTAACCGGTTCCAGAATTCCGCCTTTGCACGTCGCTTTTTTAGGGTTTTCCTCCATAATGACCGTCAGTTTACCGCTATTGTCGTTGTAAACGCCATCGAAAATTAATTTAGCAAACCGAGCGATCATCTCAACATCGCCCGACAGTGCATAGAGGGTTTTAGAGCCATTGCCGCTGAACGCTAACGTCAGCGGTTTTTTCAATTGTTTTGCTTTCATGGATTTAGCAATGAAATACAAAATAGCGCCGTAAAACACGGTAAACACATAACGCAAGCGGTCGTTGGCCGACAATTGTTCTAGAAAATTCAAGGCTTCATTGCCGTTCACTTCTTTGTTCCCTATCAATGAAAAAAAGAATGCGACAATATCGGGCGATTTCTTTTTTCGTTCGATTTCTTTTAAAACGCTTTCCAATTTTTCCAATCCATTGGCACGCAATACCCTTGCAAATTGATCCTTGTATTGCCGCACAAAACCATTGTTGTCGGAATTCCAATTATAAGCGTCTCCAAAAAGCGCTTCAGAAGCAAAGCGGAACGAGAGCAACATTTTCGGCAATCGATCTTCCACTACATATACATCGGTTGTACTTCCGCCCACATCAATGGTCACAACTTCCCTCTGCGCACCTTGCGTCCTACTGTAATATTGGTAAGGCGCTGCCGATTCGGAAATAGAGATCACATTGGCGTTTGCTTCGCCTCCAAAATATTCTCCATACAAACTATTCCATATACTGTTGAATCGGTTGACCCGCCCTTCATCCATGCTGGCTGGATAGAACCAGATAATTTTCGTAGCTTCCAGATTTCCGTCGTTTAATAAGACTTTATTGCGCATCAACAAAAACAGATTTTCCAGATACAAACGCACCAATTTATTTGGAACGGCATTCCATTTCAATCCTGTTTTCAATTCATTGTATTTGGGAAAAGCGTCTTTTTCGTAAAGGAAAGGCACATTCCCGTCGACTAATGCATAAGGCGTTTTGTCGTAATCAATGCCGGAATATTCGGCAAAAGCCGTACGCATGGGGAAAGTATATTGCGTATTTTCAGCAATTAAATCTGGAATAAAATTGTGATCAAAAGCCGCTTCAATATCGGGATTGAAGAAAGTGCTGTGCAATTTGTGCAACTGTCTTTCATTGGCAAGGATATTAAAAGTTTCTGGGCTGCTTTGATCTAAAGAATATTCGATGTGCGTATTCGTAGTGCCGAAATCAATGGCAAATGTAAATTGCTTCCGTGCATGATGCGTCGAAAATTTAGGGATAAGCGCTCCTTTGACGTTGCCCACCTGAACGCTTATCCGATCGAAATTATCGTGAACGGCATAAGCTTCAATGCTGCTTTTCGCATTTTCCATATCTTTCTTGTCCCTTATGCAGTGCGCTTGTTCGGCTATACTTCTATTTCCATCGAAACAAGTCAATTTTATATTCCGGACTCCTGTACTTTTCGTATCGAGATCGAACAAGGCAATGCGGTAACGTTTATTTACTTTTTCAGGGAAACGCACCAAAGGCATAATGCCCAGACCGAACGTTTTATTCATCAAATAGCCGTCGTTGTATTCCGGGTCTGCCAAAACGCCTTCAAAGTAGGTGCGCCGATAGGTAATAGAGGCATTGTTCTGGATTGGAATACGCAAGATAACCGTAATGCCTGCGGCATTGTCTTCCAATTCAAACATTTTTTTTCCGTCTTTCAATAGGCCTTGTAATTGTTCGACCGTAAAAAATTGGAAAAATAAATCGGTTAAGGGCAACAAAAAACCAAAATTTTTACCTTTTTCATCACCGGATTTGGGAAGATTTCCATCGAAAAAACTTTCGCTATTGACTTTGTAAGGCATTCGCACGATTGTATCTTCCAGAAAATCGCCGATGGTGAGGTAAGGATATTTCGATTCGTCTTTAGGCAAAGTCCTTTCCTGTAAAGGACGCGGGTCGCAATACGGAACTCGGGTGTCTTTATCCCATTTATCTTTGACATAAATAGTAGGGTAGGTATAAGTGTTCACCGGCAATACCAACGGAGCAAGATCGTTGATGGTATAAGGAGAATCAATGACAAAACCGCTCTTGTTTTGTATATCAACAGGCTTTTGTATCCATTTCTTTAAGGTGAGGCCTTCGATTACCTGCACCGTATGTTCTGCGTCGTTGACTGTTATATCGGCGTACTCGTTTCCATCCATATCCGACGCATTCAAAGCTCGAATCGCGGCTTGCTCTTTAGGAGCTAACTTTTTGAAATTTTCGTTTAAATACTCATTGACTTCTTTAAATAATTCAGGAAATTCCTTGTATTTTTTTTGCAACAAATACCAGTATTTCTGATATTCCAAATCTCTTCTATACAGAGGACAGTAGTTTTTGTCAAAAGAATGATCGTTACCAAAACAGATCACATCCGACACATAACTCAAGTCGTTCGCCGAAGTAAAAAACAACGTTGCGGGCGAAGTTGCTCCTATGATATTGATTTTGGCCGGTCCTTCAATAAAATTCAAAAAGTACATTTGCTGCATTTTATCGAAATTATATGCCTTTCCGTCTTGTTTCAAATAAAGGTCATAAGTTCGACCCAATTGTTGATGTTCGGGATGGGAAGAATTCAACAATTCTTGCAAATCGTTTTCTTTGTCCCAACATATTATTTCGATTTTATTTTTGTACTTGTCCATGTTAAAAAAGATTTGCCCTACATCAAAACAGTCGGATACCATTTTGTGGTGAATGCTGTCGCCGTCTATTCCCAATTTGAGTACTTTTTTAAAAGCGGTCTTCAATAAATCGATTCTTGCAAAAGGCGAAGGAATAGAGGTAATTTCGCTTTTGGGCGAACTTTCTGCCATTTCTTCCATCACTTTCGAACTGTATTTGGTCGTAGCATCACCCTGCCAACCGCTACAGTTGCCCACTCCTTGCTTATGTAATCTGAATATATAGCTCATGTTTTTTTACAATCTGAATTTTGATTTAACTAATTTGTCTGTCGCCTGGTAAAAAAGTTCCAGAAAACTATGCAATACTTTGGAATCGTTGTCTTTTATCTTGGCTTGCATATCATTTAACGTGTCGTTGAATAAGTCGTAATTCGATTTGAGACTCATTACTTTGGCGGGCGATTCACCTTTTATCAGCGCAAACACATCTTTCTTAGCGTTCAGATCGTAAGGAGAAAAGGCGCGTGAGTTGGAACTCATTTCGGAGAGCCATTCGAGGTACGCATTTTTCACGCCTGTCAAATCTGATTGAAAATATTGTCCTTTGATAAAATTATCGTCAAACTTATGATTTTTTGCCCACGGTTGATACCGATACGAATTGCTTATCTGCTCGTTCAGGTATTTGCAAAACAGCAGAAATTGCGTCATTGGTTTTTTTATCGTCTGATTGGTTATTTGGCACAAATCATTGAACAGGATGGATTTCGATTCCCTTTCGATTCCAAATTCTTTATAAGTCGTATTTTTCACATTGCCGTCTACTGTTTGAAAACTACTATCCGGTTGTGAAGCAAAATCAACGATTGCTAAAGCTGCCGCTAATTCTACAAAATGCGCTTCGTTGCGTTGCGTATCGCCTCCTTCCGAATTTTCGTAATGCTTTGTTATACTGTCGGCTATGTAATAAAGCGAATTAACTTCAGTCAGATTCGTGTCGTAATACGATAATGCCGCTTTTGCTTTGGAAATAAAAGTGGTAGAATCGATTTCGCTATCTTCTTTGTATTTTACGTCGAAGTACGGCAATACGGTAACCGCGCCAATCGGCACATTGCGCACCAAGTCGTTTTCTCCTTTATTTTTCGATTTTCGGAGTTCTTTGACCAGAAGCGGGAACCCGCTCGCGCCTGTTCCGCCAAAAATGGAACTGACTACAAAAACCCGATCGCCTTGTTTTACGGAACTTTCAAAAGCTTTGTACTCGTCGGAAAACGAAAATTGATTCAGTACCACGCTGCCGATATTGGGATTGCCTTTGAACCCCACTTCCATAGTAGATTCCAGATTTTTTTCGGAAAATAACATCGAAACCAATGCATGATTGGCATTTTCATTGCCTTTTTCATCCACCATCCACGACAAGCCGATGTAATCCTTGAATTTTACATCTTTTGTGTTTTGCACGGGAATTCGTCCCGAAGGAACAATATCCATATTGATTTTTGTATTGAAAAAACCGTTTTTGGAGGCATTGTCCACATCAATACTGTTGCGTACTTTTACATAATCCTGCATCAATTTTATAGTACGGGTTAAATCTGCAGCCGCCAGATCGGGGTCAATAATAATCGGCGCCACTTCGTCGGCATTTATTTTTACGCCGGCAGCCATCAATAGGGTAAGCGATTTCAATACGCGCGCCCCTGTTCCCCCTATTCCGAATACATATAATTTACTCATATCTTTATATCAATGATGAATGATCAAAAAGGCGTACGACTTGCATTTCGACTCTTCCATTTGATGCCTATTGAAAAAGCAAATGAAAAAACAAATGTCCACAAGGCATTGGCCATTGAAAAAGAGATAAATTCCATAGCCGAAAACGGCGAGTCCTGATTTTGTTCTGCATACATACTATCAATTGCATCGTTCGCTCTGAAATAAGCAATGCCGAAATTGATTAGGCAAACAACCAAAACCATCAATAACCAATGATACCATCTGTTAAATCGCGGATGATTGATCAGATAATAATAGACTATCATCCCTATTAACGATAGCAATACCATGCACCAGCCTACTGGAACGTACACGGCTTCCGAATTGTACAGTTCATTTGCAAGGTCAGTCTGACCGGTGATTAATTCATACAAATTGGCAAAGAGATCATTCATGTTTTTTTCTTTAGGTTAATTATTTTATTGATATGGAACATTCAAAAAAGTGATTGTCGTCTGGATAGATGATTTTATAAGCCTCTTCTATCCCTGCAACCCAATACTTAAGACCAAAAGTTTGGCCGACTAACCGACTTTCGGTTGTATCGTCTTCGGTACTGCTGTCGTTCACCCATTGGGGTATTTGTTTTTTCAACACGAACGACACATTGGAAACTGATTTGGTTTTCGCCTCCAATACAATGATATGAGTGGGATTGTGGGAATTGATGATTCTCCAATCATTGGGCTTGATTTCGTTTTTACTCGCAGGAATAATTTCGGTGATGTCGAAATTGTCAGTCGTCACGATATAATTGGCTGGATTCGTGAGATAGTCATTCTCTGCCTGAATAGAACTGAAATCGACGGCGACGGCAAAAGTCAATAAATTATTTTTGTTGTCCAATTTGACATCTCGTATGCCGTGAACATAATCTTTGGCGCTTGCCGTGCGATCCGGTTTGAATCGTCCCTGGCTAAACGAAGAAAGCAAAACCGAATAATAGATATTTTTCGGATCTTCGAACGATAGCACATATTTATTTTCGAAACCTTCTATTTTATTCTCTTTCAATTCGATATTTTTATTAAAATCGGCAAGAAGATCCGGATCCGCCATAATACATATATAATACGGTCGTTCCATATTGATCATAAATCCTTTATTATCTCCCGTATAGGGATAATATTTTCCATTGAATTTCGATTTCATTTTTACAATGGTGGTTGCTAATTTTATCTGGTCGTTTTTCCATTTGCTCAAGAAAGCGTCTTTCGTCAAACTTTTTTCATCGTTCAATAATTCGACTGTATTCGACGAACCGTGAATGGAATAAATACAGTCGGAAAATAAAATAGAAATCGTATGATTATCTGTTTGTTTCAATATCATTTTGAATATTTGGTTCAAATTGGTACTTAGCCAATCTTTCTTTTCCTGCCCCTTCCTCCAAATGACCTCAATATCCTGAGAAAAAGCGGCCAAATCCTTTTTTGTATCGGATTCTTTGATTCCATTATTGATGAAAAATACTTTAATGCTATCTTCATTGTAATGATATTTGAGTAATACCAGCAAATCGCGAATAGCTCCTTTGAACTCGGTTTTACCCTTTACATAGCCGTCCATACTGCCGGAGTTCTCTATGTACACATGGATATTGGGAACAACGCGCGGGACGGTGTCTACAGGAACAGGATTTTCAATCTCTGTTTCCCTTGCAGGTTTTCGTTCCCCTCTTCGTTCGCAGCTCCAAAAAAATATGCCAATTACCACAAGCAACATATATAATGCGCTTTGTTTTCTGGTTTTTTTCATAATAATTATATTCGTTATTTTGTATTATTTTTCCCTTGAACTACATTAGGCAAAATTAAATATAATTTCTGAAATAGAAATAAAAAAAATGTCAAAGATGTTTACAGGAAAAGAATGATTTCTTTGCGCTTCTTTTGCTATCAGCTTATTTTTTTTTGAAATTGGATGATATTTCTTTCAAAGAAAAATCTCTTTTCAACAAAATAAATACATAAATGCCTATTAAGATTGTATTCCATCCGAGATGTCCCATTGTATGGCGAACTGGGATCAAACACGACAGCAGATATAAAACGCCTGCCAGCAACGTGTACAAGCCAATGGTTTTCAAATCGTAACGTACAAAATAATACTTTTGTCCAATAAAATAGGAAAGAATCATCATCAATCCATTGCCGGCAAAAGCAGCCCAGGCGCAAGCCCAGTAACTGTATATCGGAATAAAAAAGATATTGATGCCAATGATTACTACAAAAGCAATGAACGACAAGATGGTTCCCCAATAGGTTTTGTCCATCAATTTATACCAAATCGAAAGATTGAAAGAAACCGCAAAAAATAGTTCGCCCATCAATACGATCGGTACAATCTGCAAGGCTCCAAAATAATTGGGACTGATAAAATATTTAATAATGTCCAGATAAAACACAACTCCCAGGAAAACAAATAATCCGAAAATAATAAAATATTTCATCACATCGGCATACGATTGTTTGGCATTTTTCTCTTTGCTTTTTTCAAAAACAAAAGGCTCGTAGGCGTAACGGAAAGCTTGCGTAAACATCATCATAATCATGCCTATCTTGAAACAGGCGCTGTAAATGCCTAATTCGCTGAGCATGGTGGACGAATCGGGATAGACGGCCGGAAATACGATTTTATCTACTACTTGATTGCTCATTCCAGCTAATCCCATGATTACTAAAGGGAAACAATATTTGAGCATTTTCTTAGCCAAAGCGCCGTCGAACCGGTATTTAAATCCGGTCAGCTCGGGTATCAGAAACGCCGTCTCGATTCCCGTCGCCAACAAATTGGATATGAATACATAACCTAAACGGAAATCGTCTCTCCAAAACCAGTCAATCAGAGCTGGATGATGCTTGTTGATCCAGGGACATACTACGAGGAAAAAGAGGCACAAAAGCGTATAAAGAATCACATTCAGTATTTTCAATGCCCCAAATTTCTTCGCTTTTTTCTTGTAACGCAAATAAGCAAAAGGAACCGCGCTGAAAGCATCCATGCTTAAAATAATGATTACCAGACGAATATACGTATCCGGTATCATAGAACTCCATAAGTACGGACGTATTTGCGGAAGAAATCCCAAAAAGACCAGCAAGAAAAATGCCACAAAACTGCTGACCAAAAGGATGGTTGTGGAGTAGACCGTAGCCGGCTGATATTGGTCGTTTTGATTGGCAAAGCGGAAAAATCCCGTTTCCATTCCAAAAGTAAGAACCACTATAATCAATGCCACATAAGCATATAAGTTGGTCATCATTCCGAAATCTTCCCTTGTTAAGGTATAGGTAAAAAGCGTAGTCAACAACCAACTGACCATTTTTACCAAAATGGTACTTCCTCCATATACTACGCTATCTTTTGCCAATGATTTTGTGCCTGCCATAACGAAGCGCTGCAAACGTATATAATTATTTTATAATTCGTTAAACAGAAATCCAGCTTGTCCGCCGGGTTTTCGTCCCAAATGCGAATAGGCCAGAGGAGTTACTTCCCGTCCGCGCGGAGTCCGTTTCAAGAATCCTTCCTTGATCAGGAACGGTTCGTAAACTTCTTCAATTGTACCCGCATCTTCACCCAAAGCGGTAGCAATGGTGGTCAAACCAACAGGACCTCCCTCAAATTTGTCGATGATTGTCAACAAAATTTTGTTGTCGATTTCATCCAATCCATATTTATCAATGTTTAGCGCTTCCAAAGCAAAACAAGTAATTGCTTTTTCGATTTTACCCGGACCTTTTACTTGTGCAAAATCGCGGACTCGCCTTAGCAGAGCATTGCAAATACGGGGAGTTCCTCGACTTCGCGAAGCAATCTCGACAGCCGCATCTTCCTCGCAAGGAATATTCAGAATCGACGCCGAACGCTTCACGATAGCGGCCAGCGTTTCCATGTCGTAATACTCCAAATGCAAATTGATTCCAAATCGCGCCCGTAAAGGCGAAGTCAACAAACCGCTCCGCGTAGTAGCGCCTACCAACGTAAATGGTTCCAAGTCGATTTGGATGGAACGGGCGCTCGGACCTTTGTCTATCATAATATCGATTCGGTAATCTTCCATAGCCGAATAGAGGTATTCTTCTACTACCGGACTCAAACGGTGAATTTCGTCGATGAAAAGTACATCGTTTCGCTCCAGCGAAGTCAGCACTCCCGCTAAATCGCCGGGTTTATCCAAAACCGGACCGGAAGTAATTTTAAATCCCACGTTCAGTTCGTTGGCTATGATATTGGAAAGCGTTGTTTTTCCTAATCCGGGAGGACCGTGCAACAAAACATGATCCAATGCTTCTGCCCGCATTTTAGCCGCCTGAACAAAAATTTTCAAGTTTTCAACAATCTTTTCCTGACCGCTGAAACTCTTGAACGACAAGGGCCGTAAAGCATTCTCGAATTCTTTTTCTTTTTCGTTCAATTGGTTCGAACGTATATCGTATTTATCCATTATTACATTTTCTTGCCATAGGCCAGATCGCCCGCATCGCCCAGACCCGGAACAATGTAGGCTTCCTCATTTAAATAGGGATCAATCGCCGCCGCCCAAATGGTTGTTTTCTCTTCCGGAAGACTTTTTTTCGCTACTTCAATTCCTTGTTTGCTCGCTACAATGCAAGCTACATGAAGAACGCTGGGCGTTCCCCGCGCCAATAAAGTTTTATATGACAAATCCAACGAACCGCCTGTGGCCAACATCGGGTCTACAATCAACACCGTCTTCCCTTCGATGGATGGAGAAGACAGATATTCTACCACAATTTTGAAACTGGTGTGATGCTCATTGTATTGGCGGCTTGCCGATACAAACGCATTTTCCGCTCCATCGAAAATTTCTAGAAAGCCAAGATGAAAAGGCAAACCGGCGCGCAAAATGGTTGCCAGCACAATGGAATCCGTTGGCAAAAAAACCGATGAAATTCCCAAAGGTGTTTCTACTTCTTCTAATTTGTAATTCAATGTTTTGCTGATCTCGTATGCCATAACAGATCCGATTCGTTCAATGTTTTTACGGAAACGGATTTTATCGCCTTGTATGTTTTTGTTTCTGATTTCCGCAACAAAACGGTTCAAAATGCTATGATTTTCACTTAAATTATGGACGGTCATAAATTCATTATTTTTTGCGCTCAAAGTTAGCGATTTTTAAACGCAGAACAAAATTCTGGATCAATTAAGGAATGCACACAAATAAGAAAAAGCGCTGAAAGCGCGTGATCCAGTACAACGATGGATTTCGCCCTTTCAGCGCTTAGTTTTTTCTTATTCCCGTTTTGCTGGGCATTGCCCAACGCTATTGATAAAAGCTATTTCAGCGTTATTTATAAATTAGCGCTAAAAAATTGGAATAAGTTATGCGGAAAAAATCAATATCCTCGGATAGCTTTAATTCCCGGCAATTCTTTCCCTTCAATGAATTCCAACAATGCGCCGCCGCCGGTAGATACATAACTCATTTGGTCGGCAATTCCGAATTTGTTTACGCAAGCAACAGAATCGCCTCCGCCTACTAACGAAAAAGCGCCTTTTTGGGTGGCTCGAACAATGGCTTTGCCTACGGCATACGAACCGCCGGCAAAATTGTCGAATTCGAACACGCCGGTTGGCCCGTTCCACAAGATGGTTTTGGAGTTTTCGATTACGTCGGCAAAAATTTTCTCTGTTTCGGGACCAATATCCAAACCTTCCCAACCATCGGGAATAGCGTCGACAGCCACAAATTGAGTGTTGGCATCGTTGCTGAACTGATCCGCAATTTTAGCGTCTACAGCCAATACCAAATTCACTCCATTGTCTTTTGCCTTTTGAATTAAGCTCAAAGCCAAATCTAATTTATCATCTTCGCAAATCGAATTGCCTATTTTTCCTCCCATGGCTTTTGTAAACGTATAAGTCATTCCTCCAGCGATAATTAAATTATCGACCTTGGTCAACAAGTTTTCGATGATGTCGATTTTGGAAGATACTTTAGAACCTCCCATGATAGCGGTAAACGGACGGGCTGTGTTTTTCAAAACTCTTTCTACCGCATCTATTTCGTTTTGCATCAAATAACCAAATAATTTGTGATCGGCATCGAAATAGTCTGCAATAATGGCCGTGGAAGCATGCGCTCGGTGAGCTGTACCGAAAGCATCGTTTACGTACACTGTAGCATACGAGGCCAATTGCTTAGCCATGGCTTTTTGATTGGCTTTTTCTGCTTTTTTAGCGGCCGCTTTTTCTTCATCGCTTGCATCATCAGCCAAGCCGCGAGGTTTTCCTTCTTCCGCAGCGTAAAAGCGGAGGTTTTCCAACAACAACGCTTGTCCCGCTTGCAAAGCAGCCGATTTTTCAACGGCTTCCTGTCCTAAACAATCGTTTGCGAAATCGACCGGTATGCCCAACAATTCTGAAATGCGTGGTAAAATATGAAGTAAAGAATATTTGCTGTCTACTCCTTTGGGACGTCCCAAGTGGGAACCAATAATTACGCTTCCGCCATCTCCTAAAATTTTTTTCAATGTTGGAATTGCCGCCCGGATACGGGTATCGTCCGTGATATTGAATTTTTCGTCCAAAGGCACGTTGAAATCTACTCGTATGAATACTTTTTGCCCTTTAAAATTAAAATTATCAATCGTTTGCATTTTAAAAAATGAATTAAATTAGTTATATGGATTTATTGTTTTCTTTCAAATTCCTGCATCACTTCGACCAATGCAGCAACCGATTCTTTCGGAAGCGCATTGTAGATGGAAGCGCGGAAGCCGCCTACCGAACGATGTCCTTTGATTCCTGTCATGCCTCTTTCCGTAGCAAATTTATAGAATTCGGATTCCAGATGACTATATTCTTCGTTCATTACAAAACAAACGTTCATCAACGAGCGGTCTTCTACGGCGGCTGTTCCTCTGAATAATGGATTGCGGTCGATTTCGGCATAAAGTAAACCGGCTTTTTCTTTGTTTCTCCGATACATTTCTTTCACGCCGCCCAAAGCTTTCAACCATTTCAAGGTTTGCAAGGAGGCATAGATAGGCACTACTGGAGGCGTGTTGAACATCGAACCTTCTTTGATATGGATCCGGTAATCCAGCATGGAGGGGATTGGACGGCTGACTTTTCCCAGAATATCATTTTTTATAATAACAAACGTAACGCCAGCAGGTCCCAGATTTTTTTGAGCTCCGCCATAAATCAGCCCGTATTTAGATACGTCTATGGGACGGGAAAATATATCGGACGACATATCGGCTACCAAGGGAATCGGCGAGTCGATATCGGTGTGAATTTCCGTTCCGAAAATGGTATTATTCGTAGTGATGTGAAAATAATCGGCGTCGGCGGGAATCGTGTATTCTTTGGGAATATAAGTATAGTTAGCTTCTTTGGAAGAAGCAACTTCTACGACTTCCCCAAACAATTTGGCTTCTTTTTGCGCTTTATTTGCCCATGTACCGGTATTGAGATAGGCCGCTTTTTTCTCCAACAGGTTGTAGGGTACCATGCAGAATTCCAGCGAAGCGCCTCCACCCAAGAAAATGACTGAATATTCCGTAGGAACATTCAATATTTCCTTAAACAGATGGACGGTTTCGTCCATCACGGCCTGAAACTCCTTCGAACGGTGACTCACTTCCATCAGCGAGAGCCCTGTTCCGGCAAAATTCTCAATAGCTTGAATCGTATTATCTACTGTCTCTTGTGGCAAGATAGAAGGACCTGGATTAAAATTGTACTTTTTCATGTGTAATAATTTCACTTTATTGAATTAATATTTTTTTTAACAAAGGTAGAAAAAAGATAGAAGATATACAAACAGATTTTAATTCGGAAATTATAAAAAGAATAAGTAATTTTTTACGGATTTGTTTCTACTAAAAAAGACGCTTAATTCACGTCGGCAATCCAATCGCCGGCATCTTCCAAACCAACGGTACGGGCTATGGCTTCGATATTCGCGTTGGATGTGTTTACTTTGGTTATTTCAATTCCTCAATTCGGAATCCATTTATTGGTTATTTTCGAAAGAACTGCACAAGCAACATCGCTTATTGCCGTATGGTCTCCGATTTTGAGCAAGTAAAGCAATAGAATGGCAATAACTCCCATACGACCCTATCAAAGGATAGGGGAAGAGGCAAAAGTCATCAGCTCCGGCCACTCGCCAATATGGGCTGCTTTTGTTTGATCCCCAGTCTTTTGTATGAATTCTGCGTTTATAGCGCTGCCATTTCACAGTTTTTCCAATGCTTGTGCCAAATCTTCCTTAATATCTTCGATATTTTCGATACCCACCGATATGCGCAATAAACCCGGTTCTACGCCTGTCGCTTTTTGTTCTTCGGGCGAAAGCTGTTCATGTGTAGTGGCGGCGGGATGAATGATCAATGATTTGGCATCGCCCACATTGGCCAAATGGCTAAGCAATTTTACATGATCTATTACTTTATTAGCGTTCTCCGAATCGCCTTTTACTTTGAAAGTCAATACAGCTCCCGGCCCTTTCGGGAAATATTTTTTAGCCAATTTATGATATTTGCTGTTCTTTAATCCCGGATAATTGACGTATTCGACTTTGGGATGTTTTTCGAGCCATTCGGCAAGCGCCTGCGTATTTTGCACATGACGTTCTACACGGAGCGATAAAGTTTCAAGTCCTTGCACCAGAAGGAACGAATTAAACGGACTGATGGTGTTTCCCCAGTCGCGAAGACCTTCTACACGAGCGCGGATATTGAAAGCAATATTTCCGAAAGGACTATTTGCACCAAATACGTCCCAGAAGACAAGACCATGGTAACTATCGGAAGGTTCGGTAAATGCTGGAAACTTTCCGTTGCCCCAATTGAATGTTCCGCTATCCACAATGACTCCGCCGATGGATGTTCCATGTCCGCCAATCCATTTAGTTGCCGATTCGACGACTACTGCCGCTCCATGCTCTATTGGACGGAAAAGAAAACCGCCGGCGCCGAATGTGTTATCGACAATCAGCGGAATATCGTACTTGTTGGCCACTTGGGCAATCGCATCAAAATCGGGAATATTTAATTCTGGATTGCCAATGGTTTCTAAATAAATGGCTTTTGTGCTTTTATCAATGTGTTTTTCAAATTCTTCCGGTTCATCATTCGGCGTAAAGCGGACTTCGATGCCCAGACGTTTGAATTGGGATTTAAACTGATTGTAGGTTCCTCCGTATAAATGGGAAGTGGTCACAAAATTATCTCCCACTTGCAAAATGTTGTTCAGCGCTATAAATTGCGCCGATTGTCCGGAAGAAGTAGCCAAGCCGGTAACGCCGCCTTCCAATGCCGCCACCCGCTTTTCAAAAACATCGGTGGTCGGATTTTGTAAACGGGTGTAGATATTTCCGAATTTACGCAAACCAAAAAGGTCTGCTCCGTCTTTGGCATCTTCAAATACATACGAAGTAGTTTGATAAATGGGTAAGGCTCTCGCATGAGTAGTTTTGTCAACTTCTTGCCCTGCATGTACTTGCAGCGATTCAAATCTTAAATGGCTCATAATTGTTCTATTTTAAATGATCGTAATTATATAGGTCTATTTTATTTTGATGATGCAAAGATAAGTCATTCGTTTTGTCCGCGAAATACCAAGTTTATGGTATTCTTGACTTATGAGTAAAAACAAATTATGAATTTTCTTTTAAAATAAAAAAAGACTGTCTAAAAAGTCTTTATATTCCTTTTGTTTTGACGGACTTGATTCCGATATTTCCGAATCAGGTCCGTCAACAAACGGTACTTTTTGAACAGTTTTTTCTTTTTTCTACAAAAAACCGCGTTTGATTTTTTAAAAACCGCGTTTGGTTTCTTCCTTTTCTTTTTGTAGCTGCGTGTTTACATAATCTTTCAATGCAACGCCTCCCGCTTGTTTATAAAGGTTCAATTCTTTTTTTAGTTTTTTCACGCCTTCATTTTCTTTTGCAACGGGAGCATTATTCATACTCTTAATTAAATCATTTATTATATCTAATCTTTCATTAGACAAATTTTTTTGATTAAATAATTTAATAATCGTTTCTTTTGCTTTTGCAGCTTCTGTTTCTTTTGCCATAATAATATATTTTAAATTTACAAGTTGCAAATGTAATTATTCATTTTTATCCGTGCAAGGATTCCAATTGCAGGAATAATTATTTAATGGCGTTATTAATATTTTTTAATAGCATTTAGGATGATGCGTCGATTTCTATTCTTCGTTTGTTCCCTTTTATTTTTTCCAAAATTCGGGAGAGAAAAGGATCAGTACCGTAAATATTTCCAATCGGCCAATGATCATCAAAAAGGATAAATACCATTTGGCAAAGATCGAAATTCCTTCGAAAGATCCATACGGACTTAATTTTCCTAAACCAGGGCCTACATTACCGATGGCCGAAGTGGCTGCTCCCAATGCCTCAATAAGCGGAACGCCGGATAATGTCAGAATGCCCCAACTGACCAAAATGATGCAAGCATACAAAAAAGCAAAAGCCAACAAGCGTTGAACTACTCCGAAAGACAAAGCTGCTCCATTGAGCCGGACTGGGATAATGGCGCGAGGATGAATGAGGCGTTCAAACTCGCTCACTGTATTTTTGACCAGCACGACTGCCCGAACAATTTTCAAGCCGCCGCTGGTAGAACCGGCGCATCCACACACAATCATCAACAATAGAAAAATAATTTGATAAAATGGCCCCCATGTAGAAAAATCCCACGTAGAAAAACCGGTTGTAGTAATAGTGGATACTACCTGAAAGCAGGAATGGCGGAGGGAAGACAGAAAATCGTACCCTTTATCAAAGGTTAAACCGATGCAGACGATCAGGGTAGTCACAGCGATTATAGATAAAAACCATCGCAATTCTTCGTCTCCGAAAAACTTTTTAAATTTGCCTTTCAATAAAAAATAAAGCAATGGGAAGTTAATAGCGCCTACAATCATGAATAGAATAATTACCATTTCGCTATAAAGAGAATTCCAATATAAAATGCTGGATTGTTTGGTGGAGAATCCGCCGGTTGAAACGGTAGTAATGCCATGACAAACGGCATCAAATAATCCCATTGGGCCTAACCACAAAAAGAAAATAACTAAAAAAGTGATCAATAAATAAATTCCCCACAATCGTTTAGCCATTTGGGATACTCGCGGTTGAAATTTATCATGGGTAAGTCCCGAAGATTCCGCATCAAATAATTGGGCGGCTTCACCTCCCAGCAAAGGCAACAAAGCCAGGGAAAAAACGATAATTCCCATACCTCCCAGCCACTGAGAGACGCTTCTCCAAAATAAAATTCCATGCGGAACACTGTCGATGTGTGTCATAATAGTAGCTCCCGTTGTTGTAATCCCTGATGCCGATTCAAAAAAAGCGTCGGTAAAACTGGGAACGATTCTGCCGATATAAAAAGGAAAAGCGCCGAAAAAAGCAAACAAAATCCAACTGAGCGTTACGCTGAGGTAACCTTCTTTTTTGCCGATGATTCGAACTTTTTTCCGGAAATCTGTCAACAAGAAAGCGGTTAATCCACACGCCAACGCAATGCTTGCCGACCACAAAATAGAAGAAGCTGCTTGTTCTCGAAAATAAGCGGAGACAGCCGCCGAAAGAAACATAAAAAGGGATTCGAGTACAATGATGCATCCTACTACCCTCATTACAAATTTCCAGTTGATGTTCATGAGGTCAATTGAAGTAATCCTCCACTTTATGCATAGCCGTATTCAAACAAAAAACTAATACGTGGTCGCCGGCTTCGATTTGCGTATCTCCACTGATAATTTCTGCTTTTCCATCCCTAATGCGTCCTCCCAGCGTTATATCTTTAGGTAGATTCAGATTTTTTACTGGCTTTTGGGTAATTTTAGATTCCAAACGAGCCACTAATTCGGCTACTTCGGCATTGGCAAAAACCAGACATTTAACCGTAGAAACGTCGGCTTGCAATAGAAAGCGGTGAATGTGGCTGGAAGCTATCTGTTTTTTATTGATAATAGAACTGACGTCCAATTTTTCGGCCATGTGGATATAATCTAAATTTTCTACTTCTGCTATCGTTTTTATTACCCCGAAATTTTTAGCGGCTACGCAAGCCAGAATATTGGTTTCCGAATTATCGGTTAAGGCGATAAAAGCATCGCATTTCCGGATATTTTCCTGAATCAAAAGATCGGTATCGCGACCGTCGCCATTGATTACCATCACATTGCTATTCACTTTTTCCGCCAGTCGGTAACTTTTTCTTTTATCCATTTCTAATATTTTAACCCTGACATTACTGGAAATTCGTTCGCATACTCGCAAGGCAATCCGGCTTCCGCCCATGATAATGATGTTGCGGATATGAATATCTGCTTTGCCTGTCAAGGCTTTTACTTCGTCGACATTGTATTGGGTAACCGTAAAATAGACCAAGTCGCCCGGAAGAATCTGGTCTGAACCGTGTGGAATGATTGTATCTCTCTCCCTTTTCACGGCAACAATATGGTAAATGCGCCGTTCGTTGTTCAGTTCTTTTAAACTTTTGTTGACAATAGGAGAGTTTTCGCGAACTTTAACTCCTATCAGCACTAATTTTCCGTTAGCAATTTCCCACCACTGGCGAGTCCAAGGCTGTTTCAAAGTACTGATGATTTCTTCCGCCACCAGCGTTTCAGGACAGATCAGAGAGTCGACCCCCAATTTGGCAAAAAAATCCAAGTTTTGAGGATGAAGATATTCGTCGTTATCGACGCGGGCAATGGTTCGTTTTACGCCTAAACCGTGCGCCAACATGCAAGCCGTCATATTGGTTGATTCTTCGGGAGTAACGGCAACGAACATATCCGCATTTTTTATTCCTGCTATTTTCAGGTCGTTAATCGAGGTAGGACTTCCCTGCACCGTCATGATTTCCAACCCGTTTGAAAAACTCAACCGTTCATCGTTTACATCCATTAAAACAATATCTTGGTCTTCCTGTGAAAGCAATTTCGACAAGTGGGTACCCACTTCTCCCGCTCCCCCAATAATAATTTTCATAACCTAATCCGTTAATTCCGTTAGCTTGTCAATTAATAAATCAACTTATCAATACTTCAGTAATACTTTCGACATCCATTCCACAAACAGTGTACAATTCTGGAATAGAGCCATGCGGAATAAAGCGATCGGGGATGCCGATCCGGGTGATTGTTGGAAAATACCTGTTTACGGACATAAATTCCATCACGGCTGTTCCCAATCCTCCCTGAATAGCGCCATTTTCAACAGTAATCACTCGTTGGTAATTTCTGCCGATCTCGTGCAACAATTCTTCATCCAGCGGTTTGAGATAAATCATATCGTAATGAGCGGCATCCACATCCGATGCCTTCGCCTTTTCGATTGCTTTTTTGGCAATATTTCCGATGGGGCCGATACTTACGACAGCCACATTTTTCCCGTCTTTGAGTTTTCTTCCTTTTCCTACCGGCAACAATTCGAAAGGACGTTCCCAATCTTTCAATTCGCCCTGTCCTTTCGGATAACGAATGGCAAAGACCCCTTTCCCGGGTTGTGAAGCCGTGTACATCAGGTTTCGCAAATCAATTTCATTCAAGGGAGAAGCAATCGTAATCTGGGGAATGCAGCGCAAATACGCTAAGTCGAAAGCTCCTTGATGGGTGGCGCCGTCTTCTCCGACCAATCCGGCTCTGTCCAAGCAAAGCACCATATCTAAGTTTTGTATAGCGGCATCATGAATAATATTATCGTAAGCTCTTTGCATGAAAGAAGAATAAATATTGCAAAAAGGAAGCAGTCCTTCTTTTGCCAATCCTGCAGAAAAAGTGACGGCATGACCTTCTGCAATGCCGACATCAAATGCTCGATGAGGCATTTCTTTCATCAGGAAAATCATCGAACAACCGGTAGGCATAGCCGGAGTGATTCCCACAATCCGGTCGTTCTGCTTGGCCAGTTCCACCAAAGTATGGCCAAATACATCCTGATACAATTGCGGAGCATCTTTCGATCTTACGATAATACGTTCCCCTGTTTCTTTATTGAATTTTCCGGGAGCATGCCAAATGGTTGCATTGTTTTCAGCGGGTTCATAACCTTTGCCTTTTTTTGTCAGCACATGCAGCAATTTGGGACCCTTCATATCTTTGATGTCATTCAACACCCGTATCAAACCGTCTACATCGTGTCCGTCGACCGGGCCAAAATAGCGAATATTAAATCCTTCAAACACATTATGTTGGTTAGTCAGCAAAGCTTTCATGCTATTGTTGAACCGCAAAATGCGTCCTTTTCCTCCTTCTTTGATCACCCCGTGTTTCCGGAAGAAATTATATAAATTGTAACGAATCGTATTGTATGTTTGTGAAGTAGTGATGTTGACTAAGTACTGGCTCATTCCTCCCACCGCGCAGTCGATAGCCATGTGATTATCGTTCAAAATAATCAACAAATCGTTGGGACGGGAAGCAACATTATTTAATCCTTCAAAAGCCAAACCCCCGGTCATAGAACCATCGCCTATGACGGCAGCCACTTTGCGCCGTTCGTTTTTCAACTGAGAAGCAATCGCCATTCCCAAGGCGGCAGAAATAGAATTGGAAGCGTGTCCGGCAATAAAAGCGTCATATTCGCTTTCTTGAGGATTGGGGAAACCGCTTATACCGCCAAACTTACGAAGCGTTTTGAACCGCTCGCGCCGTCCAGTCAACACTTTATGTCCATACGCTTGATGACCTACGTCCCATACTATTTTGTCGTAAGGGGTATTCAAAACATAATGGAGAGCAACCGTCAACTCTACGCATCCCAAACTTGAACCAAAATGACCTGGATTTTCCGCTAATACTTCAATCAAATATTGTCGCAACTCCTTACATAACAGCTCCAATTGTTCCGGCTTCAGCTTCCTCAAATCTGCCGGATAATTGATCGTTGATAATAAATCGAATTTTGAAGTTTCAGCCATAGCTAAAAATTTGTTGTACAAAGATACAAGTTTTTTCTTTTCAAAAAAATCTAAAAAAATAAATAAATGTAAATTTGCAAATCGCATAGACTTTTTTTTACCTTTGTTATATAATAAATGAAAATCTTTCATAAGCTGCATTTTGGAAGGGATCACTCAACAACTAACAATGCGATAATTTATTATGAAACAGTTATATCGCGAGATTAAATTGAGAATGGAAATTTCACTTTCTCCGACAGATTTTTCTATTCGCTATCGGGACAAAATTATGTTGTTCGGATCCTGTTTTGCCGAATCTATTTTTTCTCGAATGGAAGAAGCAGGTCTGGCTGTAAATGCGAATCCTTTTGGAGTTTTATATAATCCCCTGTCAGTTGCTCAGGGATTATCCGACTTGATAAACAAAAAAACATATACAAGAGAAAATTTATTTCTGCATCAAGGATTGTACAGCAGTTTTTCGCATCACAGTCGTTTTTCAGGCGTAAATCCGTTGGAGGTCGTCCAAAAAATAAATTCGGAGTTGATCCGTTCTGCCGATTTTCTTCGGCAAACCCGCGTTCTGATCATTACTTTCGGAACCGCTTCCGTTTACCGTTTGTTATCTACGGGAGAAGTGGTCGCCAATTGCCATAAGTTGCCATCCAAATTATTTGAAGAATCGCGTTTGAAGGTCAATGAAGTGGTCGAAAAATGGAACTCTTTGATTCGAGAGATACAGAAAATAAAACCAGATATCAAGATTATTTTCACTATCAGTCCTATTCGTTACTGTAAAAATGATGTTCATTTGAATAGCTTGTACAAATCCGTACTGTTTTTAGCGGTAGATGAACTGATAAATGCGAATAAGAGTTGTCGTTATTTTCCCGCTTATGAAATTATGATGGACGATTTACGGGATTATCGCTTTTACGCCGAAGATTTGATTCATCCAAATGCACTGGCTGTCAGTTATATTTGGGATAAATTTTGTGATGCCTATTTTGATAAAGATACTATCCAATTAATCAGAGAATGGGAAAGCATTCAAGAAGCGTTGAATCATCGTCCGCTTCATCCGGAAACAGAAGAATATAAACGGTTTTTGGAACAGGCGGAAAAAAGAAAAGAAGAATTTCTAAAAGTCAATAGGAAAAATAAAGAAAGTAAAGGAATGGATAATTAGTGACGGATACTAAAAAAGTAAGAGAAATTCTTATAGTTTTCATGTATATTTGCAAAAAAATAAATAGGATGATTGGATATGAAAGAATTTATGTCGACACCTCCGTTTTTGGCGGTTATTTCGAAATTGAATTTAAACAATGGACAAAACCGTTCATGGAAAAATTTATTTCAGGAGAATTTAAATTATTATATTGTCAACTTACTGAAATTGAATTAATTAAAGCGCAAGCGCAGGTGCGGGATTTAATAAAGCTAATTCCAGAGGAACACATAGAATTTTTGTCTATTACAAGTATGGCTGTCAGTTTAGCCGATATCTACATAAAAGAAAATGTTGTAGGGAAAACAAGCATAGAAGATTGTCGGCACATAGCGATCGCAACATTGAGTAATGCAGACATTTTGGCAAGCTGGAATTTTAAACACATGGTTAATGTAAATAGAATCAGGGGGTACAATTCCGTAAATTACAAATACGGATACAAGATTTTAGATATTAGGATACCACGGGAAATAATAAGTTAAGACGATGAAAGCAATAAAAGAAAAAGAAGAAAAATCAGCGCTTGAGCAACTGCGGGAGATTCGAGATGAAATAAGCGCCGAAACACAGGATATGACTTTTCCAGAATTGAAAAAATATATTGAATATCAGTTGGAAGAATCGTTACATCCTAAAAAAGTCTGGATAAATTATGATTTACCCTGAGAATTTTGAACAAAAAATTGGTTTTGACAAAATACGTCAATTTGTAACAGATCATTGCCTGTCTCCTTTAGGGAACGAAAAAGTGGTAGAAATGACTTTTTCTTCTGATTTTCAATTAATTAAACAAAGATTGTATCAAACGGTCGAATTTGTCCAAATCATTCAAGAAGAAGATAATTTTCCTATCGACTATTTTTTTGATGTGCGCAATTCACTGAAAAAAATACGTATCGAAGGAACTTACCTTATTGAAAAAGAGTTATTTGATATTCGACGTTCTTTGGAAACAATTTATATAATTGTCTGTTTTTTTCAACTTCAGGACAAGGGACGTTATCTGCATTTACAGGAATTAGCAACAGAGATTCCTACTTTTCCTGCTCTTGTTGAACGAATAGATCATATTTTAAACAAATCCGGTGAAATCAAGGATACTGCTTCCCCTGAATTGGGGAATATTCGCAAACAATTGGCGCAAACCGTCAACGGCATCTCCAAAACTTTGAACAGCATGCTGCGGGCCGCACAATCGGAAGGCTGGGTAGAAAAGGATGTTGCTCCCACCATGCGCGATGGCCGTCTCGTGATTCCTGTTTCTCCGGCTTACAAACGTAAACTGAAGGGAATTGTTCACGATGAATCGGCTACCGGCAAAACGGTTTTCATTGAACCGGCCGAGGTCGTGGAAGCCAACAATAAAATCAGGGAATTGGAAAGTGAAGAAAAACGGGAAATTGTTCGAATCCTGACGACATTTACCAATCAAATTCGTCCGAATATTCCTGAAATATTGAATTCCTATCTATTTCTTGGCGAAATCGATTTTATCCGGGCCAAAGCTTTATTTGCCTTGGATATTGGAGCCATTCTCCCTTCTTTGGACAACAGGCAGCAAATAGATTGGATACGCGCAGTACATCCGTTGCTCTATTTGTCGCATAAAAAGCAAAACAAGCCGGTTGTCCCTCTCGACGTCGAACTCAGGAACAGGCCGGACGAAACAGACCAAAGCGAACAAGAAGAACGCAAGTTGGAAATTCCATCCTTCGACCGTCTTGCCGTATTTTCCAGAAAATACGGTAGGATTGTGCTGATTTCCGGTCCCAATGCTGGAGGTAAATCCGTAGTGCTTAAAACGGTTGGATTATTGCAATACATGCTGCAATCGGGTCTGCTGATTCCGATTGGCGAACGCTCCCAAACGGGTATTTTCAAGGATATTTTTCTGGACATAGGCGATGAACAATCCATTGAAAATGATTTATCTACTTACAGTTCCCATTTGACCAATATGAAATTCATGCTCAAGCATGCCAGTCCGCAATCATTGATTTTGATCGACGAATTTGGAAGCGGAACCGACCCCAGTATTGGAGGAGCTATTGCGGAAGCCTTGCTGCACCGATTCAACGATAAAGGATGCTTTGGCATTATTACAACGCACTACCAGAATCTGAAAGCATTTGCCGAGGCAAATCAAGGCGTGGTCAATGGCGCTATGCTATACGATCGAAGCCAAATGCAAGCCTTGTTTCAATTGGATATTGGAAACCCCGGTTCGTCGTTTGCCATCGAAATTGCTCGAAAAATTGGATTGCCTGAAGATGTTATTGCCGAAGCTTCCGAAAAAGTGGGGCAGGATTATATTCATAAAGATAAATACTTGCAGGATATTGTCCGCGATAAACGTTACTGGGAATCGAAGCGTCAGCATATTCGTCAACAAGAAAAACGTTTGGAAGAATTGACGGAACGCTACAAAGCGGATTTGGAAAAATTGGAAACCCAACGAAAAGAGATTCTCGGCAAGGCTAAAGCTGACGCTGAACATTTGCTTTCCGAAACAAATGCTAAAATCGAGAATACGATCAAAGAAATCAAAGAAGCTCAAGCGGAAAAAGAAAAAACAAAAGAAATTCGTAAATCATTGGGCGAATTCAAACAATCAATTCAAAGCAAGGAAGATACGGATAATCAGATTGCCTCGAAAATTTACAAAATAAAGGAACGGGAGGCTAAAAAGAAAAAAACGGCCTCTCATCCGGTATCGAATTCCGAGACTATCGAAGTGGGCGACGCGGTTCGGATTATCGGTCAACAAGCGGTAGGTGAGTTGATGGAAAAAAAAGACAAAAATGTTGTCATAGCTTTTGGCGCGATCAAAACGACAGTCAAAGCTCAACAGATCGAAAAAGTCAGCCGCAACCAGTTAAGAAAAGAAACGGCCGGCATCCGCACTTTTGCTTCCAACAATTCGGATAGCTTGTCGGAAAAAAAGTCACAGTTCAAACTCGAAATAGATGTGCGCGGGATGCGGGGTGAAGAAGCGCTCTTAGCCGTTACTTATTACATCGACGACGCTATTCAATGCAACGCCGGTCGAGTACGGATTTTGCACGGAACCGGAACTGGCGCGCTGCGTCAAATCATCCGCGATTACCTGAAAACAGTTGCAGGCGTCAAACGTTTTCAGGATGAACACGTACAGTTTGGCGGCGCCGGAATTACAGTAGTAGAACTGGAATAAAAAAGCCGGTTATTCTTGTATGCTTTCCAACATCCGCTTGAGTACCGTTTCACAAGATATTTCGCGATTAGCGGCTTCTGGAATCACAATGGATTGAGGACTTTCAATCACTTCGTCCGTCACAATTACATTGCGGCGAACAGGAAGACAGTGCATAAATTTAGCATGGTTGGTCAAACGCATTTTGGCGGCGTCGATGGTCCATTTTTTGTCGCTACAGCCTATTTGACCATAATGATCATCCGCAAAAATCGACCAGTTTTTGGCATAAATGAAATCCGCTCCTTCGAACGCTTTTTCTTGATTGTATTCAATTTTTGCTCCGCGGACAAATCGCGGATCCAATTCATATCCTTCGGGGTGCGTGATCACAAAATCGACGTCCGCTTCATTCATAAAGTCGGCAAACGAATTCGGCACCGCTTGAGGAAGAGCTTTGGGGTGAGGCGCCCAGCTCATAACCACTTTAGGTCGGGGCTTGTCTCGAAACTCTTCGATCGTAATCAGATCGGCAAAAGCCTGCAAAGGATGAGTCGTTGCTCCCTCCATACTGAAGACTGGTCTTCCCGAATATTGGATGAATTGCTGAAGTATATATTCGCTATAATCTTCCTCTTTATTTTCAAGTCGGGCGAAAGAACGGACGCCAATAATATCGCAATAACAGCCCATTACTGGAATCGCTTCCAAGAGGTGTTCGGATTTATCGCCATCCATAATCACTCCCTTTTCGGTTTCCAGACGCCACGCGCCTTGATTAATGTCCAATACGATTGTATTCATTCCTAAATTCATCGCCGCTTTTTGCGTACTTAAACGGGTACGCAGACTGGAATTGAAAAATACCATTAACAGGGTTTTGTCTTCGCCCAATTTTTTGTATGCAAAACGGTTTTTCTTTATTTCCAAGGCTTCTTTCACAGCCAGTTTCAAGTCGCCCAAATCGTTTACTTGGATAAATGTTTTCATATAATGTTCAAAATTGTAATAAAAGTAATGTAAAATAACGGATGTTTCGTATTCCTTGTTCCATCCAAGGACGACATGCCTCACGGACGGATTTGGCCTTCGCCTTGAATGATCCATTTGTAACTGGTCAGTTCTTCCAATGCCATAGGGCCGCGGGCGTGCAATTTTTGCGTACTGATTCCAATTTCTGCTCCTAATCCGAATTGTTCCCCATCGGTAAAAGCGGTGGATACATTGGAATAAACGCAAGCGGCATCTACTCTTGTTTGAAATTCATGGATAGTCGCAGGGTCTTCAGTCAAGATACATTCGCTATGTTTTGAACTGTAGCGGGCAATATGCTCCAAGGCTTCTTCTCTATTAAGTACTGTTTTGATGCTCATTTTATAATCCAAAAATTCCGTTCCGAAACTTTCTTCCGTCGCGTGTTGCAGCAATTCTTCCGGATAATGAGTAGACAAGGTTCGATACGCTTTTTCGTCCGCATACAGAATAACCTGTTTTTCAGCCAATTTCTCGCAAAGAAACGGAAGGTCGGATAAACGTTCCTCATGAATAATCAAACAATCCAAAGCATTGCAAACGCTTACCCTGCGCGTTTTCGCATTGAAAATAACGTTCCGTCCCATTTCCTTATTTCCTGCAAGATCGAAATAGGTATGGCAAATGCCGGCTCCGGTTTCAATTACAGGAATTTGAGTATGCGTCCGCACATATTGAATCAAAGACTGGCTGCCGCGCGGAATGATCAAATCGACGATTCCGTATGCGTTTAACAAAACGGCAGTCGCTTCCCGTTCCGGAGGTAACAATATGCAGCAAGCTTCCGGAATAGAAAATTGTTTCAATACGTTTCGGATAATATCCACAAGGACTTGGTTGGAAAATTCTGCGTCGGATCCTCCTTTTAGGACGCAGGCATTTCCCGATTTGAAACAAAGCGAAAACACCTCCACGCTGACATTGGGACGCGCTTCGTAAATAATGCCAATCACTCCGAACGGAACGCTTACTTTGGTAATTTTCATTCCATTGGGACGAAACGTTTCTTTTAACACTCGCCCCACTGGGCTGGGCAAATGGGCAACCTGAACGATAGAGGAGGCGATACCGTCTATTCGTTCCGGCGTCAACCGGAGGCGATCGTATTTTGGATTGCGGCAGTCCATTCGTTCCAAATCTTTCCCGTTTTCCGAAAGTATCCGATCTTTTTGTTCCAAAACGGCATCGCCGATGGCATACAGTACTTTGTTAATAATGATAGTATCCAACGAACACAAATATCCGACCGCTCGTTGGGATTCTTGAAACAGCAATGAATCGTTCATCTTTTTTATTTTACCACAAAAATACATTATTTTCTTTGAAAAATTTTTCTTTATGGAGATTTAATCTAAATTTGCAAACTTAATAAAACAAAAATACATAACGATATAAATCACAAATTTTAGTAAACACATTTATCATGAGAAAAAATGTTCCCATAATGGTTACGGCTATGATTTTAAGCTTATCCATTTTACTTAGTTCTTGCATAGGCTCTTTTAGCTTGTATAACAAATTGTTGACATGGAATAAATCCATTGAAGATCCATGGGTCAACGAATTGATCTTTGCTGTTTTATGCATAATACCGGTATATCCGATCGCTTGGCTGACTGATGTTGTAGTTTTGAATTCGATTGAATTCTGGACAGGAGAAAATCCCTGTTGCGATATTCAGATCAAAAAGGTAAATACAAAAGACGGCCATTTTACGATTACGACAGATGCCAACGGTTATAAGATTCAAAAGGAAGGAACAGAAGAAACAGTCGAGTTCCATTTTAACAAGGAAGAAAACAGTTGGTCATTGGAAACAATGAATGAAACGATTCCTCTGCTGCAATTTGTAGATAATCACCAAGCTAAAGTGTTTTTGGCCGACGGTTCTTCACTCACGGTGAGTATAGATCAAGCCGGCCTCCTTGCACTGAAACAAGCGCTTGAAACGAAAGCGCTTTTTGCCGCAAAATAGTCTCTCTTTCCTCTTGTAATTAAGAATGTCGATGACGCAGATGGAACAGATCAGCGCAGATAACGAAAGTATCCCTACAAAAACCTGCGCCCATCTGCGTCATTCGAACAACAGATGTACCTGTTCCGACGATTTTAGATCGACTTCCGTGCCACCGTTGCCTACGACTCCTTCCATGCTTCTGCGATCCATGTCGCCCTGAAAATTTTTCATTCCGGATGTTTCAATATTACTGGCTTTTACTGTCAATTTGTAACCTTTGCCGGCTGGTAAAGTTAATCGGAGGTCTCCGCTATTCGACAATCTTACATAATCGCCCGCCGAACGCATGCGCACGCTCATGTTTCCACCCGAAGTAGAAGCTTCCACGTTGCCTGAAAGATCGTTTAATTGTACGTTTCCGCCCGAAGCGCCGGTTTGGAGCGTTCCCTTGATATTACTTGCCGTAATGCTACCTCCGCTGGTTGCGGCGCTGATATTTCCCTCGATGTTGCTCAGGTTGAGGTTGCCTCCGGATGTTTTCAGCTCGATTTTTCCTCTACAATCGTTCGCCGAGATACTGCCGCCGCTGGTTTTTAGGTTGATATTGTCGCTCGATGCCGCCACCGTTATGTTGCCGCCCGAAGTCAAACCGACTATATTGCCCGAAACATTTCCTATGGTCAATGAACCTCCGCTGGTTTTGAAATTCTGCGAACCGGACAAATTGCAGATTTGGATATTGCCGCCACTCGTCTGCAAATTGCTATTCACTTGTTTTGGCACAACAATTTTGAACGAAATGCCTACTCCCTGTTGATTCCAATTGAATAAATCTTTTTTCTGTTTGGCCGCCGCATACAACTTCCCTTTTTCGACTTTGATATCAATGGTATAACTCTCTTTGAGAATCTGTTTGATTTTTTCGATCGAACAATTGTTACATGAAACATATACTTCGACCACTGCTTTCGAACCTGCATCGCCCGTCATACTGATGTTTCCTCCTGTCGTGACGACTTCCACCTCCCGAATGGAGGACGACGGAAAGGTACGGGTTATAAATGGATATTCTTCCTCGTTTTTTGCATAAAGCGTAAAAAAATTTGCGCTTAACAAAATGCTAACAAATAATACAACTAATTTTCTCATTTCATTTTTGATTTAACTAATTACATTTCAAATCGTCTCATCCTAAAACCGCACTTTTATGTATTGGATATTCGACAAAGATACAAAAATTACTTTCTCAAAATGTAGTCCTGATTTTGTTTTCGGCATTAAAAGCTTAAAGACCACTTTACGGAAGGCAGAATTGGAAAAATACTTAATTGTTTCCAACGATCATCCTCATAAAAAATCAAATAAGGATTGTGCCGGTTCAGCACATTAAAAATTCCAATAACGAACTCATGGGTAAATCGCTTCCCTATTCGGAGAAAACTATAGCTTATATCTACGCGCAAATAAGATGGGAGCAAATATTCGTTTGTTCCGCTCATTAGTTGCCGGTACAAGGCATTTTCCTCTTCTTTCGGAGGAACATAAATGACGCTTTGCTGTCTCCAATAAGGAGGTTCAATGCCTTGATACATGGCGATAGGCAAGGTAATGTGATGCCCTGATGAAAAAGCAAGCATCATATTCAACTGTTGGTTGCTGCTTTCTCGTTTACGGGTTAACACTTGTCCTGTCAGATTGAGAATATGTCTCCGATCAAATTTGAATGGAAATTTTTTATCCTGATTTATATCTGCAAAAAGGCGGTCGGTTTTAGATAGAGTATAGGAAGCGGCTGCATTCCAACGTTCTTCTCTTTTTTCTGCCCGCAGTTCTAATCCGTAACTTTCTCCTTTGCCCGTGACCACCTCGTCCATCCAATTGGCGTTTTGAACGCCAAAAATATTGGAAGCATTTTTGTAACTGGTCAGATTGTCCATATTTTTATAATAAACGCCTGCAGAAAGAAGAGCCTGTTTGTTGGACCAAAATCCTCCTGCATAGTATTGTCGAGCTTTTTCCGGTTTATAGAGTGGGGTGGAAGGAAGAATTAAATCCAACGACCAACCGGTAGGCAATCCTTCTACGATATGATGAAACTGCGACAACTGATCGTAGCTTATTTCCAATCCGGTTTCCTTGGATAGTTCGACGGCCAATGCCAAACGGAGATTATTATCTAAGATTCTTTGATTTTCAATGAAATAATAATTGATTCGATATCCAATGGAAGGAGTAAATCGTTTATATTTATATTCCAAATCTGCATATCCGCTGCACATTTTGGCGAAGTAATCTGGATTAAAAGAATAATGATTTTCTGAGGACGCTTCTCCTACATAGACTTTTTCGGCTGCCGGCCGTATCTGTTGCGATTTAGCTTGCAGTCCTGCGCCTGCAATCAGGTCGTTGGTACGGTAAGACCAGGCCGATTGGGCAGCCCATTCTTGAAGCAACGTTTGCAGGCGAAGCTCATTGGTTTGTTGTCCGTTAGAGGTCGTCCGTTGTCTTTGTCCCGATGCAAAATAATTATAATAAACCATCGTATTCAATTGCATGGATTCTTTTATTTTCCAATTCCACGACAAACGAACGATCTTATTTCCCCAATTTTCCTCCACCGTATTGCTGCTGGATTCAAGGCGGCTCTCCTCCACATGCCGATATTTGAAATAATCGTTGCTGTAATAATGAGATAAATTGACAGCATGTCGATGATTGACTTGATAGTGGACTTTGACGTATAAATCGGCTACTTCCGGCAAAACGTCGCCCTCCATATCAGTCATCGCTTTAATCAATTGAATTTCGGGTCTTAACAATGATATTCTGCCGGCTGCCTGAAAACTCAATCGGTTTTTAATCAGCGGACCGTTCACACTAAGACCTGCCATAAAAGGAGAAACGGATAAATTCCCTCTGTATTTCGCGGCATCAGGCTGAATGGTAGCAATTTTTACTAAAGAAGATAAAAAATCGCCGGAAATAGCGGGCAATTTTCCATTTCGAAAGGTTACTTGATCCACTACCTCAGAAGGTATGGTAGAGAACAATCCGAATAAATGATCGCTTCCATACACGGGAACATCATCCAATTCGATCCGGTTATTTCCGGTATTGCTGCCCCGAACAAAAAAACCCAAACCTCCTTCCATCCCTTGCGATACTCCGGGCAAGGTGCCGATATACCGCAGTACATCGGTTTCTCCGACTACAGAAACCAAGGGTTTGACTTCTTTCAGCGAAAACGAATAGGTATTGTTTCGGCGAACGTTCGTTGTTCCCAACACGGTGATCGTTTCCAATGAATGGGAATTAATGCTATCCTGAAAGGTCAGAGGATCTTCCGATTGGGCTTGCCCGTACAAAGCGTTGAAACAATAAGCGCAAAAAACAAGAATCCTTTTAGTGGTATTCATCATTAAAGAAGTCATAGTTGTCAAAAAAATAGTAATAATTGTCTTGGTAAGCGGCAAAAATGCCCGCTCCGTTGCTGATATTGGAATACACCTTATTCTCGTCAAACCATTGAATCGGATCGTCTTCCGATTTGTATACAAATAGTTTCTGAAGGCTGCTTTTCAAATATTGATCGTATTCTTCCGAAGCTGTTCGAAAAAAAATGAAACCATAGGGTCCGAAATTGGTTTGCATGCAAAAAGGGATTCCTTCTTCATTGCTTACCGGCGAGGGCTGTATCCTTACATAATAGGCATAAGCGGGGGTAGTAGCTCTCGATACCAAGTCCACTAAATTGCCTTCTTCATTGAAGCGATCCACTCTTGGATGATCCGTCCCTATAATTTCATGGAGCTTGACCTTGCTTGAAGGAACTGGATGCATCAGATCGGCAGCCCATGTTTCTTCCCCCAGAATAAATACCCAGCAAGGATTTTCGGCGGTCAATTGCCTGAAATATTTACTGGGGTAGCTGTTTTTCTCCCGATCCGCTGTCAATTGGGTTTTCTCCGGCATGGCAGTCGTAGCGGTCAGTTCTTTTCCATCCGGAAGTTGTACCTGCAAACGGTAATGGATTCCCGCTTCCGGTTGATACCGGAGTTGCCAGTTTCCATAACTTTTCCGTTCAAATTCGCCAATTTTCACTTCCTCAGCCCATAGAGAGATGCGGGCTTCCTGGATTTCCTGGAATGCATAGCCGTCCGTTATTTTTACGGACTGGGTGAGGCTCAGCGTCTGAAGGGTATCATTGGTTAAAATGCAATTCACTACCGGCAATTCCGTTTCTTTCACATCAAACGGCAATTCTTGCACGCAGGCATACAGGGCAGATGCAATCAGCATCCACCCTGTAAGTGTAATTATCCAGCTCTTCATTCGATAGACTTTTGAATCGTAATCACTCGCGTTGTATCGGACAGCAGCAGCCCGTCTGCCGTTTCCATTTGCACTACAAATTGCACCTGCAAGGGCAAACCTTCCATTTTCCGGTTAGGCTCTAACCACATAACCGATTGCCCAAAAGGGGATAAGCTCAGCCATTCGTCGATAGAGGTCGGGTAGTTCCTACTGGAATAGCCATACACTAAACGTTCCGTGGGAGCGGATACAATAACGGGCGGGCTAAAGGTTCTAATAGTGAAAAAGTCATTCAATGATTCTCCAGCGGGTTTTCCAAACAAGGGAGCATTTAAAGCGCTGATGTTTAGCGATTTTATTTCTGTGGTGCAGTAATGTATATCGACCAAAGTATGATAGTCTTTAGAGTTATTGCTTCTAAGACTGCCATTTCGAACGTATTTTTCATAATCCAATGTAATTTGTTGTTCAACACTGGGAATAGGATCATCGCATGTATATTCCCAATCAAATGTATCATGGATAGGTATAAGAACTTTGGGATCGTAATCGGGATTGGCTTCTGCATAGACCATTCGTATATCATAATTCGAGGTCAATATCGATACAAAAAATAAATTTTCAGCAATACTATCCTCTTCTAATCGAAGATAATCGGCCATTTTTATTCCCTGATAATAATATTCCCTTTTTTTTCCTATCGTAATAAACACGTATTCTACTTTTCTGGGCATAAAATAAAGGGAATACCCTTCATTTACCTTATTTGTATCCTTACAGGACATCAGTACAACTATAGTCGCAATTAAGAATAAAACATAATTTTTCATCATAAACATCATTTACGTTTAATCAATATCCACCTTCTTATTTATCTGACGCTTCATTCGACAGACTTTTGAATAGTAATCACTCGCGTTGTATCGGA
>WRFY01000113.1 GCA_009783445.1 Candidatus Azobacteroides sp.
CTCCCAATTTCATTCGTTTCCACTTGGCAAGGGAATGTACCACTTCGGCTTTAGCGCCGCCCATATCGGTCACCGAGAAACTGACGGGATGTTCCGTGCCGTTCAAGTCGTCGTTAATTCCCGTACCGGCAAGTACAAACAGCGGCGCGGTTACGCGACGCAAACCCAGTTTTGAGGATAATTCTTCTTGAAATGTACCTTTTAGCATCTTAATCGCCTGTTCCATTGTTTCCGGAACCAATCGCGGACGATAATCGCGAGGAATGAAAAGTTTCATTTTTGTTTGTTTTTTAGGTCTATATTATATTTTTTAACCGTTATAGGCTGTTTCACCATGTTCGTAAATATCCAGACCTTCTTCTTCTACCCGTTGAGATACGCGTACTCCGACAGTTTTATCTGTCACTTTGAAGATGATGAATGTTAAAACAGCACAATATCCAATGGATATAAGAGTAGCAAGAATCTGTACCCAAAGTTGGCGCCAGTCGCCGTACAAAGCTCCCTTTGCGCCGTTGGCGCCGGTTATCACTTGCGTAGCGAATACTCCTATAAGGATAGAACCGATAATGCCTCCCATTCCATGAACTCCGAAAGCATCCAACGAATCGTCGTATTTCAATTTGGGTTTCACAACGGCTACCATAAAAAAGCAGATGAATGCAGAAGTGAATCCGATAACAAAAGCGCCTAAAACATCCACGCTTCCGGCTGCCGGAGTAATTGCTACCAAACCGGCTACGGCGGCAGTACTTGCCCCTATAGTAGTTGCTTTTTTGTCGCGTATCCATTCAAGGGCGACCCAGGTAACCAATGCCGTTGCCGCGGCGATATGCGTTACCAAAAATGCGTTGGCCGCCAGACCATCGGCGGCTAAACCGCTACCTGCGTTGAATCCCATCCATCCCAACCACAGAAACGCGGCGCCCATGAATACATAAGGAACGCTGTTGGTTCCGGTTGGTTGACCGGGTTTATAATCTTTACGTTTTCCGATCAGTAATGCCATTACCAATGCTGAAATGCCGGCGCTGACATGCACTACGGTACCTCCTGCGAAGTCGAGAGCGCCCATTTCGCCGATCCAGCCGCCGCCCCAAACCCAATGCGCTAACGGCATGTAAACCAAAACAGACCAGATAACGATGAATACCAGGTAACCCGAAAATTTTACTCTCTCTGCAAATGCTCCGATTATCAGCGCAGGCGTAATAATAGCGAACATACATTGAAAAAGAGCGAAAAGAATTTCCGGTATATTTCCGCCCAGCGGATTCAGCGTATCAATAGTTATGCCGTGCAGGAATACTTTATCAAATCCTCCGATAAAAAATCCGAGCGAACTGCCGCTTTCCATAAAAGCCGTTCCAAACACCCAACTGTAACCGAAAGCAAACCAGAGAATAGTAATAACGCCGGTTAGTATAAAACATTGCATGATCATACTCAATATATTCTTTCTCCGTACCAAACCGCCGTAAAACAGGGATAATCCCGGAATAGTCATCAATAACACAAGAATCGTAGCCACGATAATCCAAGCGGTGTTGCCGCTGTCTAATAATGCTGTTTCTTCTACTGAAATTTCCATAAATCAATACATTAAAAGATTATTACTTATCGTGATAAAGCGTTTTATCCCCGTGTTCGCCAGTCCGGATACTGTATGCATCATCAATCGTTGAGATGAAGATACGGCCATCTCCGACTTCACCCGTTGAAGCGGATGAGAGAATAGCTTTGACTGTTTTTTCGACATTAATGTCGCGCACCACAATTGAAACCAAAGTACGTTCAATGTAACTGGTGTCGTAAATCACGCCGCGATAGATGCGTTCTTCACGAGCTTTTCCGACGCCTCGTACATCATAATATGAAAACCATTCAATGTCGGCCTTCAAAAGGGCTTCTTTCACTTCATCGAATCGGGTTTTTCTTATAATTGCTTCTATTTTTTTCATTATTTTGTTTGTTTTATTTGTTTTAAATGATTAGCGATATTTTTAGTAAAAAGTTATAACTGTCCATTGCTCTCAACATTGCTACTGCTATCGCTATGTAAATGCCGGACTTATTAAATTTTATAACTCTTTTATTATAGTTCTAAATTAAGCGCGATTTTTTTAATCCCCGCAAGGGGGATTTTGGGACATAGAGTAACTCCTAACAGAAATTATTGTTCTCATCATTTTTTGATTTATTTTCGTTACAAAGGTAGATAACCGAATAGGAATTATTGAGCGAATTAATTCGTAAAAGTTTTCTATATAAATTTAAAATATAAATTTGCTACCAATAGAATAGTTTTCCTTTCAAATTTATAGCTATTATTTGTATTTTATGTGAAATATCTTAACATTATACTGTTTTCATTGAAAATTGAACGCTGAATTGCGTTTTGGTTACCAAACTGGACGATATTGTGATTCAGCAGAAGGGAGTTTGTCGCTCATCCAAAATTCCAGCGTTCCCCCTTTCGCAATATCCTGAAAGCTGATGTAATACTTGTCGTAATTCTGTCCGTTTAAGCGGACATTTTGGATGTAGATGTTTTGGGAACTGTTGTGATGAGCGACGATCCGGAAGGTTTTTCCATTGCCTACCTGAATGAACGCCTCGTCTACGAGCGGACTGCCGAAAACGTATTTTCCTCCGGCGGGTTCCAACTGATAAAATCCCAAAGCCGACAAAATGTACCACGCCGACATCTGGCCTACGTCTTCGTTTCCGCTGAGTCCGTCGGGCTGGGCAGAATACAGCCGGCTCAATACTTCCCGTACCCGCCGAGCGGATTTTTCCGCTTGACCTGCATAAGGATACAAGTAAATGATGTGATGACTGGGTTCGTTGCCGTGCGCATATTGCCCGATCAATCCGCTGATATCGGGAGAGGCCTGCTGGCCTAAGTTGCCTTCGGCGATGAAGAGGGAATCGAGCTTTTCGATGAACCGCTCTTGGCTCCCAAACAAATCGATCAATCCAGCCACATCGTGGGGAGCCAGCCAGGTATATTGCCAGGCATTTCCTTCGGTGTAATCGTTGTCCCGATGAACAGATTCAAAAGGATTGAACGGAACCCTGAATTTTCCAGTAGACGAAAGTCCTCTGACAAAACCGGTGGACGAATCGAAATAATGCCGATACGATCGGCTTCGGTTCAGAAAATAACGGTAATCTTCCGGTTGATTCAATTTTTGAGCGATCTGCGCCAAACAACCGTCGGCAATAGCGTATTCCATGCACTTCGAAAGCCCTTCCTCTTCCTTGTCGTAGGGAATATATCCGTATTTTTTTAAGTATTTCAAACCCCGCTCGTCCAGCAAGGACGACGTTTTCATGGCTTCGTAAGCCAATTTCCAATCAAATCCGTCGAAACCTTTCAGTATTGCATCGGCTACCACTGAAATGGCCGGATTGCCTACCATACAATCGGTCTCGCATCCCATCAAATGCCAAACGGGCAATTTTCCCTGTTGCAGGTAAATATGGAGCAGGGTATTGATCAGATCGTTTACTTTTTCCGGATGAATGATTGTTGTCAAGGGATGCGCCGCTCGGTAGGTATCCCAGAGCGAAAGGGTCGTGTAATTGATAAAACCGTCGCCCGAATGAATTTTTTTGTCGGCTCCGCGGTAATCTCCGTTGACATCGCAAAACACAGAAGGCGCTACCATTGTGTGGTACAATCCCGTGTAAAAAATCCGTTTTACCTCCTCGTCGGGAGTTTTTATTTGGATTTTATTTAATTCCTTATTCCATGCGTTTTCTGCCTCCCTCGTCGTTTGCTCGAAATCCCAACCGGGAAGTTCGGCCTGCATATTGTTTTTGGCATTTTCGATGCTGACCGGCGAAAGCGCCACTTTAACGTATATTTCTTCTTGATCTTTTGTGTCGAAATAAGCCAGTCCATACACTTTTTGGGCTTTCAGGGACGTCTTTTCCATTCGCTCGTTCGCTTTGGAAACCTTGAATTTTTTCAGGGGTTTGGAAAATAAGGCGGTAAAGTAAATACGTTGATCGTCCGCCCAACCGCTGGAAAACCGATAGCCCGAAACGACTGAATCGTTTTCCTGTGCGATGTACCCTTCCACCGGTTGATCCCAACACGTTCCATTTTCCAAATCCAGGATTACACAAGCGTCGGATGTTGGAGGAAAAGTATATTTATGAAAACCCACCCGTTGAGTGGCCGTCAATTCTACCTGTACCTGATAACGTTCCAAATAAACAGCGTAGTAGCCGGGTTTTGCCTTTTCGGACGCATGACTGAAATACGAGCCAAGTCCCGAAGGAGGATTTCCGGGAATTCCCCGATTTAATATCACTTCCTGGGTAGCAGGCATCAGCGAAATATCGCTCAAATCGCCGATTCCCGTTCCGCTTAAATGCGTATGGCTGAATCCAATGACGGTTGTGTCGGAAATATGGTACCCCGATGTCCAATCCCAAGTCTGGAGAATGCTGGTTGGCCCCAATTGTACCAAGCCAAAAGGCCGGTTTGCTCCCATGAATACATGACCATGGCCGCCGGTTCCGATAAAGGGATCTACATAGCGGGTCCAGTTTTGCAGTTCGGTTTCGCTTCCCGTTTGACAAGCATTTTCCAAACACAATAGGCCGATCAGATAAAATAAATAAATGGCTCGTTTCATGTGAATGGGTTATTTGTATGGATGGATTATTGGATATTGTTTGGAGAACGAATAAGGCGCATCTGAGTCCTTTGTACCTCTTGATCGATTGGGTTGATCCGACATTTCGAATTGAATCCGGCCGCCTTGCTGAAACAGATCGTGCGTCAAATAATTTTTGCCGTATTTTTTGCCGTTTACTTTCAGCGATTGAATATAGCGATTCGACGGACGGTTGTTCTTGGCCGCAAGCGTAAACTTTTTTCCGTTTTCCAACGAGAGAATCGCTTTTTTGAACAAAGGCGAACCGATGACATATTCGTCTGTACCCGGGCAAACGGGATAAAAACCCAAAGCCGAAAAAACATACCAAGCCGAAGTTTGCCCGTTATCTTCATCGCCGCAGTAGCCGTCAGGCGTCGCGCTGTACAGTTTATCCATTACTTCGCGCACGCGGTATTGCGCTTTCCAAGGTTCGCCGGAGTAATTGTAGAGGTAGATAATATGTTGCGCCGGTTGATTGCCGTGCGCATAATTTCCCATGTTCGCAATCTGCATTTCACGAATTTCATGAATAACAAAACCGTAATAACTTTCGTCGAACCAAGGCGGGAGGTGGAATACAGAATCCAGCATTCGGTTGAAAACGGTTTTTCCGCCCATTTCATCGATCAATCCCTGTATATCGTGAAATACCGACCATGTATAATGCCAACTGTTTCCTTCGGTAAAAGCGTCGCCCCATTTAAAAGGATTGAAAGGCGATTGAAAAGTTCCGTCTTCCTTTTTTCCCCGCATCAAACAGTACTCCTTATCGAACAAATGCCGGTAATTTTGGGCGCGTTGGGCGAATCGGTCTATTTCCGCTTGCGGGCGTTTCAAAGCTTGGGCTAAACGGTAAATAGTCCAGTCGTCGTAAGCATATTCCAAGGTACGAGCGGCATGTTCGTTAATTCCTATATCGCTGGGAATGTATCCCAGACGATCGTAATATTCATGCCCCAAACGGCCCGTTGAACGGATTTTCGGATGCACCTGAGTCGTTCCGCGTAAAACGGCTTCATACAAAGTTTCGATATCGTATCCGCGCAATCCTTTCAGGTAAGCGTCAGCTACCACCGAAGCCGAATTATTTCCTATCATGCAATCGCGATGACCCGGACTGGCCCATTCAGGCAAAAAACCGCTTTCGTTGTACGCATGCACCAACCCTTCCTGTATCTGGCTGCTTATCGAAGGAAACATCAAATTCAGAAATGGAAACAGACACCGGAACGTATCCCAAAATCCCGTATCGGTAAAGAGATAGCCCGATTCTATTTTTCCGTTATACGGACTGTAATGCAGGATTTTTTCCTGAGCGTCGATTTCATAAAATTTACGGGGAAATAAAACCGAACGGTAAAACGCAGAATAAAAAGTTCGGATAGGATCTAAATGATCGTCTTCTATTTGTATCCGTCCCAGCGTTTCGTTCCAAATCTGCTGTCCGGCCAACCGAACCGCTTCGAAATCGCCGTTCAATTCCTTCAAATTTTGTTCCGCTTGTTCGAAACTGATAAAGGAAGAAGCTACGCGGGCGTGTATTTTTTCGCCTTTGCTGGTAGAAAAACCCACAATCGCTCCGGCATGTTCCGCTGCCATTTCTGTTCGGTCGTTTCGTATTTTTCCATTTTCGACAACCGATTGAAATGTAAACGGTTTATCGAATTGAATCACAAAATAATTTTTGAAATTATCCGGAACTCCTCCGCTGTTTTTGGTCGAATAGCCGATTATTTTATTTTCCGAAGGAAAAATTTGAAGCATAGAACCTTGGTCGAAAGCATCTACAATCAGGTAGGCGGCGTCGGTTTTGGGAAAAGTGAACCGGAACAATACCGCGCGTTCCGTAGGCGTAAGTTCGGTCGTCACGTCTGCATCGGCTAAATAAACGCTGTAATAATACGGGCGGGCAATTTCCGTTTTGTGAGAAAACCAGCAAGCGCGTTCTTCCTCGTCGAAAACCGGCTTACCAGTTGCGGGCATGATTGCAAACTGGCCGTAATCGTTGATCCATGGGCTGGGTTGATGCGTTTGCTTGAATCCGCAAATCTTGTTCGCATCGTAAGTATACCCCCAGCCGTCGCCCATTTTTCCTGTTTGAGGCGTCCAGAAGTTCATTCCCCAAGGCAAAGCAATGGCAGGATAGGTGTTTCCGTTCGACAAATCGTATTTCGATTGCGTACCCATCCGGGTATCCACATAATCTACAGGTCCGGAAAGAACCTTTATCGGATTCGTAAAAAAGAGAATAACCCAAAAGAAATAAACGAAACGGCTCATTTTCTATAATTCGTTTAACAAATTTAGTTTTCCTCGATCTATCAGAGTAATAATCAATTCGCCGAACAAGGCGTTTTGCCAAGCAAACCATTTTCGGGTGAATTGAACCGGATGGTCTTTGTGAAAAGATTCGTGCATGAATCCGGTTTCGGCATCCGTGTGGATCAACAGGCGAATGCACGATTTAATTTCTTCATCTTCTTGACTGGTGAAAGCTTTCATCATAATGCTCATGGGCCAGATCATATCGTATCCGATGTGCGGACCGCCAATTCCTTCGCCTGCTGTTCCTTTAAAAAAATAGGGATTGTTTTCGCTCCAAATGTAGCGGCGGGTATTCTGATAAATGGGATCGTCTACCTCTACGTCGCCCAAATAAGGCATGGCCAGCAAACTGGGCACATTGGCGTCGTCCATCAAGAATTGATTACCGAAACCATCCACTTCGTAAGCATATATTTTCCCATACAGGGGATGAGCGTAAACCGCGTACGTTTTCAGCGCATTTTCGACTTCGAGCGCCAAATCGAGGCATTCTTCCGCCAGCACTTTTTCGTTCTTTACTTGGGTTAAGATTTCCGCGGCGCGGCGCAACGAAGTAACGGCAAAAAAGTTGGAAGGAATCAAAAACAGAAAAGTAGTTGCATCGTCGGAAGGACGAAAGGCCGAAGCGATCAATCCGACCGGTTTCACCGGTTGTCCCCAACCATCGTTCGACATTGTATCCAAAGCGCGTGCAGTGACCCGTTGAAAATTGTACGAACCCAAACCTTCTTTTCGTTGTTGGTCTTTCAAAGTATCGATAATCAATCGGATGGCTTTTACCCAATCGTCGGTAAAAATACTGGGGTCGCCCGTGGCTTTCCAATATTCATAAGCTAAGCGGATCGGATAACAAAGCGAATCGATCTCCCATTTGCGTTCGTGCAATTCTGGTTTCATATCGGTTAAGTCGTTTTGCCATTCGCTATCCGGTTCGGGTTCGTCGTTGAATGCATTGGCAAAAGGATCCAATAAAATACATTTCGTTTGGCGGTGGATAACGCCGGCCAGCATTTTTTTCAATTCCGGATCTTCGTTCGCTAAACGGATGTATGGAAATACCTGCGCGCCCGAATCGCGCAACCACATCGCATGAATATCTCCCGTGTAAACAAATGTGTCGTCTTGGCCGTCCAATATTCGGTAATGCACGGTCGTATCCAAAGTATTGGGAAAGCAGTTAGCAAACATCCACGACAATTTGGCATTTTTCAGGAGTTTGCATACTTCCGCAATTTTTTTCTCTACTGCCGTCGACCGGAAGAGCCGGTCTTTCACTTCCGGTCGTTGAGAAATGTATACTTGCGTATGATCATTCGGCAGAGACGTCGTCTCTTGAAGTGCAAAACAAGACGCTTTGGCACGATCAGTGGTAAAAATGATTAAAAGAAAAAGAATTAATAAGCTGATTTTCAGAGAAAACGAGTTTTTCATGTTGATGATAAATATATTAAGATACAAAAAAGGAAAATTCATCTGTTTTTTATAGAACAATTGAACGGAAGAAATCACTTACTTACTCTTATTTCGGATATCTTTATCACTCTCGGATAAAATTGTTTGGCAAACGATCTATAATTTGTCAAAATGCGATTAATTTTAACACAAAAAGTTAGGTCGATCCATAAGAACCTTGTACATTTGCAAATCTGCTAATGAAAAATGACAATCGCTGGAAATTCCTCAATAATTAAATGATGAAACTGTGCGTATGCCCTTGTTGAAGATAAAAAAATAGATGTCGTCTTTCGGAAGTAAAAATTATTCTTTATAAAGTAGAGAGTAACAAAAAGCATGAAAAATCAGTATGAACATTTTGAGAGAAATTGATTAGTTTTGAGTGATTTATTAACATGAAGAACCGTATGAAGGGAGACTTTCACGTACGGTTCTGTGGAAATGTGGGGGTGAAATTCCCATGCGTGATCCGATTAGGCGCCAGCGGGCGACAGTGCGTGCGGACAATGACGCAAAAAATTGAAAAAACAAATAGACAATGGGCGGAGTGCTCTATTTTATAATATTTTTTTTAGCCTTTGGACTTACAGTCTTTGAATTATTATATTGGTTAGGCAAATTATTTATTTACCTATTACCAAAGAAGCTGAAGGAAAATCAGACATTTATTATTCAGATGTTTGTTTTATTTGTTTTAATTGGTAATATACTCTGTTTTAGTATTTTAAATTTTAAAAAATCAGAAAAAAAGGAACCAAACAGTAATCTACAAATAACCAGATGGAATGCCATCTATAGAGTTTGAAAAGTATAGAGAATCAGAAGAATTACGTAAATTGCACGAAGAACGATTAGAAAAACAAAGAAAAATACAAGAAGATGAATTAGAGAAATCACACCTATTAGACAAATTAGTCAAAGGTAGGATTGCTTATGAAGTTCCAGACACAATGAATGTTGGGAAAAACTATAATGCAACTGTGATTATCACGAAGGCAATGAATGACAGTATTCTTTTTGAAAATTTTCACCAAGGAAATTTCCAAAAAGAAGAAATAAGAGTATCTACCAGAGTTAAAGTTGTTTTGATTGACCCGACAGAAAACAACTTCGACATAACTTCACTCAGTACGGTAGAACAACTTGTTGATGATAGTACGAATACCGTTTGGAAATGGAATATTATTCCTAAACAAGGTGGAGATAATGTACTTGTCTTGCGAGTTACTGTTAAGGTATTAGACCAATTAGGCGAAAATTATAAAGACATAAAAGTATTTGAAAAAACAATTAAAGTTCATACTCCTATTTTGACAAGATTAAAACAATTTATTGGCAATTATTGGCAGTGGCTTTCTACTGTTATTGTTATTCCATTAGATATTTGGGGTTACAAGATACTTTCAAATCGCAGGAAAAAGAACGCCGAACTAAAACAAGAACAAGAACGAAAACATAAAGAATTTAATAAATTGATAACGCAGAAGTAAAATGCCGAACGCCTAACGAGTTCCTGTGTTTGTAGTCGGATAAACGAATGAAGCAAAAAAGCATAAGTCAGAAGTATTATTTAACTTTGAACAGTGAAAATTCAAGGACTTATTAAATAGAGTTTATGTAAATTTATTTTTAGTATATATAATTGATTTTCAAAGGATTAAATTCATTAGTGAAATTTAATTTTTATACTAAAAAACGTTAATACGTTTATAATAAGAAGTTAAGAAAAATAGCTATATTAAAATTCGATAAATCTATTTTTTTTCATCTATCTGATATAAAGTAAATTAACAAAAAAAATAAATTTATATAAACTCTATTGGTAAAAAAGAAATCTACATATAACAAGCCTACTTCCGCATTTCAGAGTACAGACATTCAAGTTCATTAATTTTGACAGAATACTGCAAAATACTTATGATTAAGTATCTTTGTATCTTGTATTCGCCAGAAAGATTTATTATAAAACGAAATAAAAAAATTGTATGAATAGAATTTGTCAATTATTCAAAATCCAATACCCTATCGTACAGGGAGGAATGGTTTGGTGCAGCGGGTGGCGTTTGGCTTCGGCTGTTAGCAATGCGGGGGGCTTGGGTCTGTTGGGAGCCGGTTCGATGCATCCGGAAACGCTTCGCGAACATATTCAGAAATGCAGGGCTACGACCGCTCAACCATTTGGGGTTAATGTTCCTTTGATGTATCCGGAAATCGAAGCAATTATGCAATTAATTGTTGAAGAAGGAGTTAAAATAGTCTTTACTTCTGCTGGCAATCCTAAAATATGGACAAAATATCTGAAAGACAACGAAATTACGGTTGCCCACGTAGTAAGCAGTTCCAAATTTGCCGAAAAATCGGAGGAAGCCGGAGTAGATGCCGTTGTCGCGGAAGGATTTGAGGCTGGAGGGCATAACGGTCGGGAAGAAACGACCACTCTTTGCCTTATTCCAGCGGTTCGGAGAGCAACTCAGCTTCCGTTGTTAGCAGCCGGCGGAATTGCTACGGGCGCAGCCTTGTTAGCCGTCCAGATATTGGGAGCGGACGGAGCGCAAATCGGCACCCGTTTTGCTTTGACTCAAGAAAGTTCGGCGCATGAAAAATTCAAACAATGCTGTTTGAATTTGAACGAAGGCGATACCAAACTGTTGTTGAAAAAATTATCGCCTACGCGGCTGGTCAAAGGCGCTTTTGCGACCGCCGTTGAGGAAGCCGAAGCCAGAGGCGCTACGGTAGAAGAACTAACAGAATTGTTAGGACGCGGCCGCGCTAAAAAAGGAATTTTTGAAGGCGATTTGCAAGAAGGCGAACTGGAAATCGGACAAGCGGCCTGCTTGCTTCGAAAATTGCAGTCGGCAGAGGAAGTAATGAAAGATATTGTAGAGGAATATCAACGCGTAACGACAGAATTTTGATTTTCCTTAACAAGCGGAAAAAAAACAAACGCAAAGCGAAAAGTACGGGTATGCTTACTTCGCTTTGCGTTTTCCTTTTTATAACTTAAAGCCGTTGAAATTTCAATTATCAATCCACTTCACATAGGCAAAATCCATCCGGTGAGGAAGGTCTTTGTTCGAAGGATAAATTCTTAAGCCCACCTTATAAACTCCCGCTTGCGAAGCTTTGAGTTGCGCATGGAAATACAATTTGGTTCCTTCTGTTTTTTCCAAATCAATAGGATGAATTCGGATGGCGTTGGAGCTATTGGCGTCGGGCGAATCGGTTCGAAGTTGAACAATTTCCAACCCTAAATCGCCTTTTATTTGATGTTTGTCCACCACGACTTCTACTTCCAACAGATCGCCAACGACTATTCCCTGAAAAATATTGTTGGAATATTGGACGGAAAGAACCTCAATTTCATCCCAATGTTGGGCTACATTATCTTTCCATTCAGCCAATTCTTTCGCTTTGGCAAAATTGTCTGAACATAATTTTTGGAAACGGGTGGCTAAGACTTCATAAAAACGGCTGAGATAATCGTCGAACATTCGCTTGGTGGTATAATGAGGAGCAATTAAAGCAATGGAATTTTTGATGTATTGTATCCATTCGGGAGAATAACCCTTGCTGTTTTTGGCATAAAACAAAGGAATAATTTCATTTTCCAGCATGGAATACATGGTCGCGGCATCTAATTGATCCTGGAATTGCTGATTTTCGTAACTGCGCTTGTCGGTCAAAGCCCATCCGGCGCCTTCTCGATAGCCTTCATACCACCAGCCGTCCAAAACGGAAAAGTTCAAGGTTCCATTCATTTCGGCTTTTTCGCCCGACGTACCGGACGCTTCCAAGGGACGGGTCGGCGTATTGAGCCATACATCGACTCCCGAAATCAAGCGTTTGGCCAAACGCATATCATAGTTTTCAAGGAAAATGATTTTTCCTAAAAATTCGGGAAGGCGGGAAATTTCGACAATGTGCTTAATCAGTCCCTGACCGCCGCCATCTGCAGGGTGCGCTTTCCCTGTATAGATGAATTGCACGGGGCAAAGCGGATTATTTACAATTTTCGAAAGTCGGTTCAGATCAGTGAACAGCAGATGCGCCCGTTTGTAAGTAGCAAAACGGCGACCAAAGCCAATCAAAAGGGCGTCCGAATTGATTTTTTCAATAACTGAAACTACTTTGGATGGATCTCCTTGATTTTTCAGCCAATTGTCCTTGAACGATTCCTTGATGTGCTTGACTAAGCGTTTCTTTAATGCCATTCGTACATCCCATATCGCGTCGTCCGCTATGTGGTAAATCTTTTCCCAAATTACCGGATTGGATTGATCATTGTAGAAATTCTTATCGAAATATTTTTCATAGAATTTGCGCCATTCGGAGGCTGTCCAGGTCGGCATGTGAACGCCGTTGGTTACATACCCTACATGAGATTCCTGTGCAAAATATCCTTTCCAAATGGGAGCAAACATTTTTTTAGAAACTTCTCCATGCAAATAGGAAACGCCGTTGGCTTCCTGACAACTATTCAAAGCGAAAACGCTCATGGAAAATTTTTCATTGCTTCCGGGATTCGCCCGTCCCATGTCCATAAATTCCTGCCAGGTAATGCCTAATTTTTCAGGAAAATGATTCATGTATTTTTGGAACAGGGGTTCTTCGAAATAATCGTGTCCTGCCGGAACCGGAGTATGGCAAGTATATAAAGCCGAAGCTCGGACTACTTCTAACGCTTGATTGAAATCTAAATTGTCGTTTTGAATGTAATCGACCAAACGTTGCGCATTGATTAAGGCTGCATGTCCTTCGTTGCAATGATAAACCTGTTTTTTTATGCCCAGCTTGTTCAGCAACAGAATTCCGCCTACTCCCAGCAGGTATTCCTGTTTGAGCCGGTTTTCATTATCTCCCCCATACAATTGAGCCGTAATGGAACGGTCCCATTCGCTGTTTTGATCTAAGTCGGTGTCCATCAAATACAATTTAATGCGTCCTACATTGACCATCCACACATGAGAATAGACGGTAAACGAACTGTACGGAACTTCGAGAATCATCGGATTTCCCTCTTCATCCATTACCTGCGTTATCGGAAGCTGATCGAAATATTGCGCTTCATAGTTAGCAATTTGTTGACCTTCTATTGATAAGGACTGCGTAAAATAACCATAGCGATATAGGAAACCTACGGCAGTCAGGTCGGCGCGAACATCGCTCGCTTCTTTAATGTAATCGCCGGCCAAAATACCCAAACCTCCCGAGTAAATTTTCAAAACATTTGTCAAGCCGTATTCCATACTGAAATAAGCGATGCTTGGAATGGCTTCGTTTTTGGGTTCGTCCATGTAGGTTCTGAATTTTGTATACACCAATTGAATGGAATACATCATTGCCACATTTTTGGTTATTTCTTCCAAACGTGCGTAGGAAAGGCTCTGCAAAAGTAAAACCGGATTGCCTTCTGTTTTGTTCCAAAGCTCTTCATCGATACTGGAAAATAATTCGGTCGCTTCATAGTTCCATACCCACCATAAATTATGAGCTATTTCATCCAAAATTTTTAATTTTTGCGGCATTTTGGAATGGATTGTGCTTTCTTTCCAAACGGGCTCATTCGAATAATTTGATCTAATTTTCATATTGATATGTCATTTTTAATAAGGAGGGGGCTGTTCAAAAAGGGTTTCTATACTGCTTGCCTCATGGTCGCGCGTAAGATGACAAGCTTTTGAATAGCTCCCATACACCTTTAGTTATATTTAAATATTATTTGTTGTCACGTTTTTGTTCGGTTGAAGAGAGTTGTTTTCTTTTCCTTTCAAGTCAAGCATTTTAGAGCGAAAAGCCAGAGTATAAGCTTCCAGGTAGTATTGGAAAAAATGCGCCCAATCGGCCTGTTTGGATAATGCCCAAGCCGCTTTTCGTATTTTCGAAATTTGCATGGAACCGTATTCTACATACCGGATAACGGCATTCTTAATTTCTTCTGCCACTTCAAAATAGTTGTTGTCTGTCCGTTCAATTACAATCGCTTCTTCTTTTTGTTTTATATGCGGCATGTGGCTGCTGGCCGTTTTTGCCCAGATGCCAAAGCCTGCCAGGTTGGTCGTAATGGTAGGAATGTGAAAAGCAATACTTTCTAAGGGCGTATACCCCCAAGGTTCGTAATAAGAAGGAAAAATGGTTAAATCCAGTCCTATCAATACATCATAATACGATAAATTGAATATGCCATCTTCGCCATTTAAATACGAAGGTACAAAAAAGATTTTGACCTTGTCGTCGTTTTGGTTCAGAAAATGGAGGTAACGCAAATACTCCAATACTTTATCCTTCTCTGGCTCAACTAATTCGTGAGTGAGATAAGGGTAGGGTAGAGGAGCGTGCGCCGGAACTGTCTGTTGCAATCTTTCCTGTAAATCAATTCTCGGCCCCTTCGTCCAAGCTGGAATCAACAGAAAGGCCAGAATGGTTCGCTGGGGTTGGGTTTGTTTCACGCGCTGAATGGATTCGATGAAAACGTCTATTCCTTTGTTTTTGTATTCATAGCGTCCGCTCGTCGCCACAAGGAATGCATCATCCGAGATTGCGTCGCCCGTCAATTGCTGGGCTACGCGAATCAAATTTTCCCGCGCTATTTGCCGTTTAGAGTCGAACGCTTTGCCTTTAGCGACAAAGTCTGATTCGAAACCGTTGGGCGTAATAATGTCCGGGGTTTTCTCCAGTAACTGGCTGCATTCTTTTCCTGTAATTTCGCTTACAGTAGTAAAACAGTCGGCATGCCAAGCCGCTTGTTTCTCAAGCGCATGTTTCGCCTCCATATTCAACTCTTTAGCCATTTGATCGCCATTGTAGCGGGTCAACAGATCGTATAACGGCTTGTTGTTTGAGCAGATCGAACGGCCGATCGAAGTAGCGTGCGTCGTAAAAACGGTGGCTATAGATGGAACTCGATCCTGAACATACAACAATCCCATTCCTACCGTCCATTCGTTGAAATGAGCAATCACTCGCTGGTTTTGCAATTGTAAAAATTGGTACAAACTCTCTATTACTCGTCCAACCGCATAAGCAAACATACAAGCTTCGTCGTAATCGCCGTACCCTTTCATAGAATCTATCCCAAATTTTTCCCACATCTGGTAGTAAATCTGGTCTTTTGTTTCGTAAAAAGGAAGAAAATCCACTAAAACGGCAATGGGTTTTCCCGGAACATCCCAACGGCCTACTCGTACCTTCAAGCTTTCGTTTTCAAGGGCTTGACGTTTCCATTCGTGAAGAATCGTTTCGCTTTCGACAAATTCGGGGTTCTTTTTTTCTTCTTGTAAATCCGGCCCGATAAAAATAATTTTGTCTTGCAATAATTCTTGAAGCGTTTTTGCGCGAGTGGATAAAACAGTGTAAATACCTCCCACTTTATTACAAACTTCCCAGCTTGATTCGAAAACGTAATCGGGAGTTAAATTTTCTGTATGTATCATATAAAACTATTACTTCAAATTGAACCGCAAATATACGAATTTTTATCTTAAATCAGCCTTCAAAAAATTTATTTAAAATATTGTTCCGCATATATTGAAAAATTTCCGAAATTTGCACGATAAATTAAACAGTATGATATGAAACGCATTTTTTTTATAGGAACAATCGTTTTAATGACTGGCGGGATATATTCCTGTAAACAAGTGAAAAATACGGCGAAATCTGAAGCCGAAGAAGTAAATATTGAAATACCCCCCAAAAGAATTTCTGAATTACATGAAAAAGCAAATGCTGAATTAGCGGAAAATATAGATTCTACCCTCATAGCGAATGAATTAACAGATAAATATTGGAAATTGGTCGAATTGATGAACGAACCGGTTACTTATCCGGAAGGTTACCCTAAAGAAGCGCATATTGCTTTCAAATCCGATGGAAGCACGTATGGAAACTCTGGTTGCAATTCGTTTTTTGGAAAATATATTTTGGAAAATACCGATCGCATTCGTTTCTCCCAAATGGCCGCGACGCAGATGACGTGCATTGATATGTCGATCGAAACCAAACTGTTGCAAGCGCTTGAGACGACCGATAGTTATTCGTTGAAGGGAGATACTTTGATTTTGTATCGGGCCGGAATGCCGCCTTTAGCCCGCTTCGAAGCAGTGTATATGTAATTCAAAATTGCATAACCGTTTTATTCGCCGGCGCTTTTTATTTTTAGCCGGTTAAATAAAATCCAAGAAATAAAAGCAAACGCGAGCATCGAAACGATGGCTGCATAGAAATGTGCCATTCTAACTGCATCCGGAAATAATCGGTTGGGAATGAGCCAAAGGGCTGCCGTCGTTTCATAAATCAATACAATAGCCGTGAGCATTTGCGAGGGTCTTCTCCTAAACATATTCACGATGGGAAGAATAAAGATTCCAAACAAGGTTCCTTTGATAAACAGGATGCCATATAAGGCGGGAGTAGTATTCCGATAGTCGATCAAGCGGGCAAAAAATTCGGGATATTCGCTTTTGCCTGTATAAAACAAGCGTACAGCTTCTACTCGTTCGGCGATATAATAATTAACCACAAGATAAATAATTACATAGCAAATTCCCATGAATATCGGCTTGATGATTCCGTCGGCAAACGTCATATTTTTGATTGGCCTTAAATATTTCGAATAATTGTATTCGTTTTGGAATAAAATTACGGCCAGAATAATGGTAATAATGACAGGAATTCCTCTGCTGAGGATCACGCATACGATATTGGCGCGGTCTAACGAAAGAAACAAGTTTTTGAAAATAAGAATTTCTGCCTGACCCAATACGGCATAAATGAAAAAAAGCGAAAGACACAATTCCAATGCAGTTTGTAATTTGTTTTTGGGCGATTTTCGAGCAAAAAATACAATCGTTAGACTGATCCAAAAACAACTGATAATCAGATACAAAAGATTATTTGGAAACAAATTGCGGATATTAGCCTCATAAAAAGCGTCGGAGTAGGGAAGAATCATAAATAGTAAGATCCTTGCGATCATAAGACTTACCCACAACAATAGAAATTTGAAAAAGGTTTTCATCATGAAGAGGATTGAGTGTGTGTTTAATAAAATGTCATAAAAATTCCGTATTTAAATGCGGAATAAATCAATAGAAAAGTAAATTCCTGCCCTTAAGCTTTGATTACCAAGCAAACAAAGGATAATCTTTCATCAGGATATTTACTTTTTGGGCAACAGCTTTGATTGCCGTTTCGTTTTCTACCTGCGAAAGAACGGTATCAATCAATTCTACAATTTCACCCATTAACGTTTCTTTGACGCCTCGAGTGGTAATGGCAGGCGTTCCAAAGCGTAATCCTGAAGTCAAAAAAGGAGAACGGCTATCGAACGGAACCATATTTTTATTGGATGTAATGTCTGCTTTTACCAAAGCCGCTTCGGCTTGTTTGCCTGTTAATTCAGGAAATTTCGACCGAAGATCTACCAGCATCAAATGATTATCCGTGCCTCCCGAAATAATTTTATATCCCTTGTCCATGAATGCGGCAGCCATCACGCAGGCATTTTTCTTTACTTGCGCTTGGTAAGTACTGTATTCCGGTTGCAAGGCTTCATGAAATGCAACGGCTTTGGCGGCGATAATATGTTCTAACGGGCCTCCTTGAACGCCGGGAAACACGGCAGAATCCAACAAGGCTGACATATTTTTGATTTCGCCTTTCGGCGTTTTCTTTCCCCATGGGTTTTCAAAGTCTTTGCCTAACAAGATAATTCCTCCTCGCGGTCCGCGAAGCGTTTTATGAGTAGTAGAGGTAACAATGTGAGCGTGCGGAAGTGGATTGATCAACAAATCGGAGGCAATAAGGCCTGCGGGATGAGCCATATCCACCATAAAAATAGCGCCGATTTCATCGGCTATTTGCCGGATGTATGCATAGTCCCATTCTCGCGAATAAGCCGATGCTCCCGCTATGATTAATTTGGGTTTTTCCCTCAAGGCAATTTCTTGCAACTGGTTGTAATCCACCCGTCCGGTAAATTCGTCCACATTGTATTCCAATGCTTGATAAATGATGCCGGAAAAGTTGACAGGCGATCCGTGGCTCAGGTGCCCTCCGTGGGAAAGGTTAAGACCCAAAAATTTATCTCCCGGATTTAGACAAGTCATAAATACAGCCATATTGGCTTGCGCCCCCGAATGCGGTTGTACATTGGCCCATTCAGCGCCGAAAATCTGTTTTACTCGATCAATAGCCGTTTGTTCTATTTCGTCGATAAACTGACACCCTCCATAATACCTGCGTTTGGGATAACCTTCCGCATATTTGTTGGTTAATACAGATCCTGCGGCTTGCATCACTTCTTCGCTCACAAAATTTTCGGAGGCTATCAACTCAATTCCTGAGGTTTGACGGTGATATTCTTGGCTGATAATAGTAAAAATGAACTCGTCCTTCTTCATTGCACTTAATGTGTCGGTTATTTTGCTACAAAGATAATAAAGTTATTTTTACTTTTTTATCTAAATGTGTTAAAATTCAATATTAAAACATCCATCCACACGAAAAACTCAAAATATTTTCCCTTTTGCGAATGGATATGCCTTCCAAAAGATCAGGCCGGCCGCTCATCTCATCAAATGAAATGTTGCTATTGAAGAAACTTATTTCATAACGAATGTCAAAATGAACTTTAGCAATATTGATGGTGATTCCCATTATGCCGTTGGTGCTGTAGTTTGGTCTTGTGTTTTGAAAAACGGGATTGCCCCACAAAGTATTTCCGTAGCGCGATTTGAAATTGTCGCGAAACGATGGGCCAATGACCAGATTGAGCAAAAAAGGACCCGATTTAGTCATATTGTATCCTACCAGAACATTTATTTTAGCCGCTTGAGTTTCGATGGATAAATGGGTGGACTGATAATTGTCGCCTACTGGATAATCGTACGAAATTTCTTGTTTATATAAGCTCCATTCCGCTTCCGGTTGCATGAAAAAACGATCCAGATTGATCCGGAAAAAGAGATTGAGTCCATAACCAGATTTGTTTTTCCCCGAAAGATTGCTCAATTCGGTCTCTCCCTGATACGCTTTGTAATGCGAAAGGGACAAAGCATTCAACCCCGCTTTCAGTCCTATATTGATGGCGTGATGGTTGTTTTTGTCCGCTTGTCCGGATACCGTTTGCACGACCGGAAACAAACCGCCTATCAATAATAGAAAACGGAGCAAAGCGGCATATTTTTTCCCTCCTTTCATTTCTTTTTTTTCTGAACGCTCCAACCGAATTTACCGATGTATTTGCCCAGTCCGTAATATTTTCCATGTACATAAGCCAACAAACCGGCTTTTTGCATATCGAAAGCGCCGGTTGCGGAATGGATGTATTCGTCGTCGGCCAGAATATTGACAACTTCTGCAATAAACATGTCATGCGTTCCCAGCGGGATCACTTCTTTCACGCGGCATTCAATGCACAAAGGCGATTCTTCGATGTAAGGAGCCTGTACGAGATGCGCTGGCACAGGAGTTAATTTCATTTCCTTGAATTTGTTGTATTCTCTTCCCGAACGAACGCCGCACCAGTCGGCAGCGTAAGCCAATTTTTCCGTCGTCAAGTTGATGACAAACTCTCGGTTCTTTTTGAGGATTGCATACGAATAGCGTTCGGGACGAACGGAAATATAGCATAAAGCTGGATCGGAACAAATAGTACCCGTCCATGCAATGGTCAGGATATTGTATTCGCTTTCCTCTCGCCCCACACTTACCAACACTGCTGGAACGGGATAAACCAATGTACCGGGTTTCCAATCTTTCTTCATTTATTTTTATCTTTTGTATTACAATAAAACAATGTCTTCTTTCTTGGTTTTCATTTCGCAATAATGACATTGAAGCGTTACCGTCTCTTTGTCGATGACTTTGAATCGCGTTTTCATGGGTTCGTTGTTGGTAATGCATTTGGGATTATTGCATTTGACCAATCCCAAAAGTTCGTCAGGAAGAGAAACCAATTTTTTTTCTACCACTTGATAGTTTCGGATAATATTTAATTTAACGCAAGGAGCGATCAATGAAATGCGGTTGATCTCGTCTTCTTCGAAAAACTTATCGGCAATTTTCAAAATGCCTTTTTTCCCCATCTTTTTACTGTCTAAATTATAACCGATCGTAACCGGAGTCGTTATTTTTTCTACTTCCAGCAAAGAAACGACTTTAAACAGTTGTTCCGATGGAATATGATCAATGGCCGTTCCGTTTTTCAGAGCGGCTACTTGTAGTTCTTTTTCTTTTACTACTGACATATAATATATGGATATAGCGTTATAAATGTTCGTCCTAATTGATTCCCAGCACTTCGCATATAATCGCTTGTCGTGCAAATACGCCGTTTTTAGCCTGTTCGAAATAATAGGCTTTTGGATTGTCGTCGACATCGTAAGCAATTTCGTTTACGCGAGGCAAGGGATGTAGAATCCGGAGATTGTCCTTACTTGCATCCAACATTTTATTATTGAGCACATACACATTTTTTACTTTCTCATATTCCATCAAATCGGTAAACCTTTCCCGTTGCACGCGGGTCATGTATAAAATATCCGATTCATTGATCACTTCCGGTGAAAAATCCGTATGTTCGAAATAGCGAATAGCTTGTTTGTCTAAAAATTGCTTGTAAATATCCGGCAGTTTCAGTTCTTCCGGCGCTACCAGATGAAAGGTGGGATTGAAGTGCGACATTCCCGTGAGAAGCGAATGAACTGTGCGTCCATATTTCAAATCGCCCGCCATCGTAATGGTCAAATCCTCCAACTTCCGCTGCGTTTTAAAGATCGAATACATATCCAGCATGGTTTGAGAAGGATGTTGGTTGGCTCCGTCGCCGGCATTGATAATCGGTATATCCGTTATTTCGGATGCATAACGCGCGGCGCCTTCCAGATAATGACGCATAATGATTACATCGGCATAGTTGCTTACCATTTTAATGGTATCCTTCAACGTTTCTCCTTTGGAGGAGCTGGTGGTGGCTGCATCGCTAAATCCGATCACCCGTCCCCGCAGGCGATTGACGGCTGTTTCAAAACTCAAGCGCGTGCGCGTAGAAGGTTCAAAAAAAAGACTGGCACAAATCATCCCTTCCAATAGTTTTTGATTGGGATTCTGTTCAAAAAATTCAGTTTTTTGAATAATACGAACAATGCTTTCTTTCGAACAATCGGCTATTGATACAAAGCTATCTTTCTTCATCTATTTTACAAGTTTGGATACAAATGTAGTGAGAATTTATGAAAAGAAAAAAGCATAAAATGATTCTAATATGGAGAGCATAATGTTAAATATTGACAAATTCGATCGATTGATCGCTTTTTGACAAATTTTGAAAAAAAAAGTTTTGAATAATTGAAAAAACTGCGATTATAAACTTCAATAAAACCATTATATACAACGAAATATTGATTAATTTTGTACACAGAATAGTTGACATAAATACGCTATTAAAAAGTATAAGAAATTATTCAGCGCTTTTTTGAAGATGGAAAATAACTGAAAATTAACCTGAAAGTATTTAAAAGTTAGTAAGGAAAAAATATAACCAAAAGCACAAAAGGACTTTTTTTTCATTACAGATTTGAACGCTCGGCCTGTGAAGGTGGGGCGTTTTTCATTGCGCCAAAATCTATATTAGAATCTATAGTAGCGTCAAGTCGTATTTTTCTACGAAATAATTCAGGTATTGAAAATCTATTTCGACAGAAAAGAGGTAGGTCGATTGATTTTCCCGCAATTCAAGATTCACTTCCAGATGTCGATTATTTTCCCACGTTTCGTTTTGTTCGTCTAAAACATGATTTCGAATAATCAAAGAATGGCGGGTGACCTTGTCTAAATGATCCAAAATCCACTCTAAAGGATGATCGGAACGAACCCTGCACCACGAATGATCTCCCATCCGGTCTATTTTGAAATTCACCGCATGTTGCACGCAATCCCAATAAAAATCTTTGGTATTTGGTGTCAAATGATATATGTCGTTATCATTATTCATAAAAAAATGTTCAAAAGCAAATTACATAACTACTTTTTGATATTTGGCCAATACAAGCCATATCGATCGAATATATTTAATGGCAACCTCATAGCTGTCGTATTCCTTGTTATGAGATACCAAAAGAAAATGCTCGCGATCGCTTCCTTTTTTCACTTCCTTGATCAACTTTCTATTGTCGATCAATTCAATGATATGGACGTCTCCATAATTCAATATTTCTTTCCATAATTCTACCTTCTGTATGCGAATAATAGAACCCGCAGGGTAAGTCGGCGACATATCGTCATTCGTTATAGCAATGGCAATATCCTCTTCTTTGGCCTCTACAAAAGGGATATATCCCAATAAATAACTATTCAGAGCGTCCATATCTTTATTCGAATCGCAAATAACATCTAAACTATAAAGCGGAACCAGGCGGTAATTTGTACCATTAAACCTTCCTTCCAAAACCTTTTGTTTCGGACATTTGTATTTTTCACCTTCGCCTGTTTGTAACCATTCTTTTTCTATATCAAATGATATATAAATTTTATTAATGATTGCCTCTCCAATGGGTCTCTTTCCCGACAACATTGAAGACAAGTTCGATTGGTTAACGCCGATTCTCTTCGCAAACTTATTCATACTTAAGTTATTTTCAGATATTATTTCTTTTATTCTCAAAATTATATCTTCATTTTTCATAATACCATTTATTTATACTCGTCCTAAATTATCAAATGAACTAAAAAAAGTTGTCAAATATACAATTTATTTATATCATTTGATATATCTTTGTATCGTGTTTTTGATTCATGGAAGCAAAGATAAAAAAAAAAAAATAAAAATTGCACTAATACACATTCAGAAGTTTTGATTGGCTATAGCAAACACATACATAATTATTTACAAACAAATTAAATTTTTTGGCAATGAAAAAGTTAAGATTGAAAAAAACAAATGGATTTACGAAAGATGATTGCGTTCCGATCCTCTACACTTTGAAAAGAGGATATACCTATGAGTTCAATGTTAGAGAAACGTGCCATGGTAAAACAGTGCGGTTCCACTCTCAATTTTTAGTAGTTAATTAAAATAATTAACTAAATAACTAATCAATTAAATTTATCAACTACACAAATAATAATTTATATGAACAGAGATTTCTGGAGAAAAATCTTGTATTCTTCCCCTGTGGTTGTGTTGATCGTATTATTGATATACATCAATATTTCGATTGGCCAAGTGAAGAGTATCGTTTATGACTACATTTTTACTGCAAATGTAGAGACTATAAAAAATTTTTCAAGCGAGATAAAACTTTTATTGGACACTTCTTTGAAATATGGAAAAACAGAGGGGAAGGTGAGATCAATTTTCGATCTAATAGAGGTATTTAATAAAGCGATTGGCGGAAAATACGCCGTTATTACATTTTTGGCGGATAGCGATAGGACCATCTATCACAGCAATAATTATAATCAAGCGTATGTTTCCGGACTGTTGGAAAATAGAGATAACGAAGCTTATTTAAATCAATTGCTGGCAAATCATGAATCTAAAGATGTATTCTTCAAAAACAACGGCGAAGATCAGCATTGGTATTGCCAAGCGCTTTCGGGCGTCAATAAAGATTACTGCATGTTTGTCACGGTAGATAAGAACATATTAGCTAAAAGAATACGTATTACCCAAGTAATCATTCCTCTTTGTATTTTGAGTATGCTTTTGTTATTGTCTACTGAAGTATCAATTTGGGCAAAATCTAATCATTAAAAAATTAAACAAAATGGATGTCAATCTTATAGAAGTTCTAATCAATATTGCCCTTTCTTCTTTTGGCGGCCTGATTAAGAGTATATCAGAAAGCCAAAGAAACCCAGAAAAAAGAGTAACATTTTCACATTACATGATCGGTTCGTCTATATCACTATTTGTGGGTATTGTTGTTTTTTTCTTGTGTAAATATTTTGAACTTTCATCTTTCCTGACTGCGGGAATTACCGCATTGTCCGGATATATGGGAAGTCCCGTTTTAGATATACTGTCAGATATTGCCAAGAGGCGCTTGAACACATACTTACATGATATAGGAAATTAGTGCTCAATGAATTATACACACAAACACACACACTATGGTTTATTATGAACACATTAAATTTGAATTATTTATGGCAACAAAACAAGAACAAATTGATTTCGTAAGAAGAGTGTATCCGGCTGCTCAAAGAATGTATGCTAAGAATCCGGAAGAAGCTCTCAGTCCTCTGTTTGTAACAGCACAGGCCGCACTTGAAACGGGCTGGAGAATCAAAGGAATTGACAACAACATCTTTGGAATTACGAAAGGAAAATCGTGGACAGGAAAAACAAAGTTAGTTTTAACTACGGAGTATTTTTCTTCTCCCAATGTGAAATTCGTAGAACCGGAAAGAATCATTTCCATCACCCAAGTGGGCGATAAGTACAAATATTCGGTATATAGATTATTCCGAGCGTACGATTCCTTGGAAGATTGTTTGGAAGATCAGCTCAAATTACTGAAAAGCTCTGGTTATAAAGACGCTTGGCCCTATAGAGATGATCCTGTTGAATTCGCAAAACGTATCGTCGACGATACCGGCGCGAAATATGCTACGGCTACTAATTATGCCGCTATCATGGCTTCTGTGATTCAAATGGTTGATCGAATCGTGCAGCAAGAAAGCATTGGCATGGAATTAGCCTCATAGCATGGGTCGAAAGACATAAAAGTATTGTTTTAGGTTATCCGCAGGGGGCGTTCAATTTTTGGACGCCCCTTGTTTTTTCATGAGCCGTGTTTTTTATTTCACAAATGCATATTCTACCTCAACGGATTGAATCATTTCTCTGTTTTTCGTATCTGCGGCCGTATAGCGAGGTTCGACGATCGTCGAAGTCTCCTGATCGCCAATAGTGATAAATGTTTGGTAGATAGCTTCACTTTCGCCGTAAAGAGTGGCTTCCACAACCACTTTATACGTCCCCTTGGCGACGGGCGAACCGTTGTTATCAGTGAGGTCCCAGACATAAGTTTGCAAACCCGATAAAGGCGTAGCTCCGGAGAAGGCGTCGATCTGATTGCCCGTTAAAGTTTTCGGCAACGCTTTGCTGACCCACACAGGCGTACAGGCTGGACGGGGAGCGTATCCTCCATCGGCCGTAAAGTTGGTGACAAACAGCGTTTTCACCAGATTCCCTTTAGCATCTTCGATCCAAACTGCCCATTGGTTGCTGCCCGGACCGGCTTGTTTTTCATAATTCACTTTGACGCTTACAACTGCCGATGGCGATTTTGTTTCGGCAGAGTCTTTTTTCGTATGACAACTGGTTGTTGTCCACAAAAGAATGGATAAAAGAAAAAAAACAACTGATTTCATTCGTCTAAATTTTTTTTGAATTATTATTAAAAAGTATTTGTTATTAAACGGAAAGATTGTAATTTTGTTTCGTGAATTCGTGAAATATTTTTATGAAAATAATTGGAAAAAAAGTAGAAAGTCTGTCTAAAATATCTAAATTAATTATTTATAAAATACTTAAATTCATTTTTTAGAAAATTATTTTTATTAATATTCTATTTAATAATTTGAATTTCAATAGATTATTTTTTATTTTGAAAAATAGTATAAAATATGAACTATATAAAATGTACATTTTTTGCAATGAAAACTGGTAAAAAATATAATCTATATAAGTTTTTTTGGAAAAACATTATCTATACAATATATAATAAAAATTAAGCAGTGAAAAATAAAAATTATTCTTTTGACGAAGCATTTAAGGCTTCATTAGATTATTTTAGCGGTGATGAATTAGCGGCCAAAGTGTTTGTAAACAAATATGCTTTGAAAGATGCTTTTGGAAATATCTTTGAAAAATCGCCGGAAGATATGCACCATCGATTGGCAAACGAGATTGCGAGGATTGAAAAAAAATATCCTAATCCTCTTTCAGCAAGCGAATTGTTTCGACTGTTCGATCATTTCAAATACATCATTCCCCAGGGAAGTCCGATGACGGGTATTGGAAATGATTATCAAGTAGCTTCTCTCTCCAATTGTTTTGTGATTGGTTTGGATGGTCCGGCCGATTCGTATGGAGCCATCATCAAAATTGACGAAGAACAGGTACAACTGATGAAACGACGGGGTGGAGTAGGGCACGATTTGTCGCACATCCGCCCGAAGGGTTCTCCCGTTAAAAATTCGGCGTTGACTTCTACCGGATTGGTTCCTTTCATGGAGCGGTACTCCAATTCAACTCGAGAAGTAGCCCAAGACGGTCGCCGCGGAGCGTTGATGTTGAGCGTATCCATCCAGCATCCCGATGCAGAAGCATTTATCGACGCAAAAATGTCGGAAGGAAAAGTCACCGGCGCCAATGTTTCCGTCAAAATTACCGACGAATTTATGGAAGCGGTGGTGAACGATCAGATTTTTGTTCAAAAATTCCCCATAGACAAACTTCATCCAGAGTACACAAAAACCGTCGAAGCCAAAACGTTATGGAGAAAAATCATTCACAATGCATGGAAGTCAGCCGAGCCGGGCGTATTGTTCTGGGATACCATTTTGAGAGAATCCATTCCCGACTGTTACGCCGATTTAGGATTTCGCACAGTTTCTACCAATCCTTGCGGAGAGATTCCTTTGTGCGCTTACGATAGCTGCCGTTTGTTGGCAATCAACCTTTATTCGTACGTAAAACAGGCTTTTACGACAAAAGCCGCATTCGATTTTGATTTATTTATCAAACATGCGGCTATTGCTCAGCGCATCATGGATGATATCATCGACTTGGAAATCGAAAAAATCGATGCCATACTTCATAAAATTGATATCGATCCCGAAAGTGAGGATGTAAAGCGTACCGAACAACAACTCTGGCAAAAAGTTCGTCATAAAACTTTGCTTGGACGCCGAACCGGAGTCGGCATCACGGGCGAAGGCGATATGCTGGCGGCCTTGGGATTTCGTTATGGAACGGAAGAAGCCACCAATTTTGCAGAAGAAATTCAAAAAACCTTGGCTTTGGCTGCGTATGGCTCTTCGGTAAATTTAGCCATAGAACGCGGCGCCTTCGAAATCTACGATGCCAGTCGAGAAGAAGCCAATCCTTTCATCCTTCGCTTAAAAGAAGCCGATCCCCAGTTATATGAAACGATGCGGGAACATGGCCGCCGGAATATTGCCTGCTTGACGATTGCTCCGACAGGAACTACTTCCTTGATGTCTCAAACGACCTCTGGCATCGAACCGGTCTTTCTGCCCGTCTACAAAAGAAGACGAAAAGTAAACCCAAACGACACTTCTATCAAGGTAGATTATGTCGACGAGGTAGGAGATGCATGGGAAGAGTACGTTGTATTTCACCACAAATTTGTCACATGGATGGAAGCGGCCGGATATTTTCCAAGCAAAAAATATATGCAGGAAGAAATTGACGCATTGATTACAAAATCGCCTTATTATAAAGCGACTTCCAATGATGTGGATTGGCTGCAAAAAGTGAAAATGCAAGGACGGATTCAGCGATGGGTCGATCATTCCATCAGCGTGACTATTAATTTGCCGGCCACTGCTACAGAAGAATTGGTCGACAAACTCTACATTGAAGCATGGAAATCGGGTTGCAAAGGATGTACGGTCTACCGCGATGGATCGCGCAGTGGAGTGTTGATTTCCGCATCCAGTAAAAAAGATTGCGACGATTGTCCTGAACCTCCAGAGATTGTATACAAGCGTCCTCGCGAACTGGAAGCCGATATTGTAAAATTTCAAAATAACAAGGAAAAATGGATTGCATTTGTGGGTTTGCTGAACGACCGTCCTTATGAAATTTTTACGGGAATCAACGATGAGGATGAAGGTATTTTCTTGCCGAAAAATATTACCAAAGGAACGATTATCAAGAATGTGGATGAAAACGGCAACAAACGTTACGATTTTCAGTACACTAACAAGCGCGGATATAAAACCACTATCGAAGGCCTTTCCGACAAGTTCAATCCCGAATATTGGAATTATGCCAAGTTGATTTCGGGCGTATTGCGCTATTCCATGCCGGTAGAACAAGTCATCAAATTGGTACAAGGATTGGAGTTGAATAACGAATCGATCAATACATGGAAAAACGGCGTGGAACGCGCATTAAAGAAATACGTACAGGAAGGGGTGCAAGCCAAAGGTCAGAGATGCCCCAACTGCGGACAGGAAAGTTTAGTCTATCAAGAAGGTTGTTTGACTTGTACTTCTTGCGGAACGTCTAAATGCGGATAAAAAAAATATAGTAGAATTTTATTTTTTTTCTTGTGAGATTAATAAAAACTATCTATATTTGCATCCGCAAATGCGAAAGTAGCTCAGTTGGTAGAGCATAACCTTGCCAAGGTTAGGGTCGCGGGTTCGAGTCCCGTCTTTCGCTCCCTAATTTGCAATTCCTCTTTACTATAAATCTTTTATAAGCAGATTTTTGTGGGTTGAAAACATATCTCTGCGGCATTGCAAGATAATTTCCCATTCGGAGTGAAGTTGATACTGAGAATCAATCTTGAAATTTTCAGAACCATACCGGTCTATTTTATTAAACAAATATTCTACCGTAATCTGATGAATATCGATCGCCGGCTGGTAATGCGGCAAATTGTGTTCGTCGTTGACCACATTGATAATTTTTAAATCAATCAACAAATATAAAATTCTCTGAGTGAGCCGAATCGGAATTTGATAATGAGTAGATATTTCCACGGCGCTGCAAGGTTCTTCTCCCTTTTCAAAACGTTTCACAATCAAAGAGGCAACAGCCAAGGTTAAAAAATCGAAATACCTTCGCGAAATATTTTTACTATCGGTTTCAAATTCAAAATTTTGTACGTTTTGTACGGCATACGCAATTTCGGCCCCTATCAAACAAATGACCCATGACAGTTGCATCCAAAGCAAAAGCAAAGGCAATACAGCAAAACTGCCGTAAATGGCATTGTATTTTGACACCCAAATTTGGCCATTGATATACAGGTATTGAAAGGTATGAAAACCGATCGCGGCAAAAATTCCGGCACAAAAGGCCGGCATGAATCGGACGGAAGTATTGGGCATAAACATATATAGGGCCGTAAACACGAATATGCTGATAATTACTGGGGCGATGGTAATGATTATTTCAAAAATCGGGGCAATCAACAAATATTCTTTCAAGGTATTGAATGCCGTAGCCATCCAGATAGAGAGACCGGAAGAACAAACAAGAAACAACGGAATAATCAAGAATACAGAAAAATAATCCGTAAATTTTCTGACAAAAGGCCTTTCTTTCGAAACCTGCCAAATCATATTGAAGGTATTTTCGATATTGGCTATCAGATTGTAAACAGTGTAAAACAACAAAAGAAGTCCTAATCCCAAAAAGATGCCTTCCTTGGTTTGTTGCATATATAAATCAACGAATTCGAGGATGGCGATTAATACTTGCTTTTGTCCGGGAAAAGACTGAAACAATTGACTTTCAACGATATTGCTGAATCCAAACCCTTTGGCGATAGCCAACAATACGGCCAACAATGGTATAAGCGATAGAAACGTACTGTAAGTCAATGCCGAAGCGCTCCGTTGCAAATGATCCGTCTGATACCGTTTTACCGACAGTACAATCACTTTTAGAATCGTATTGAATCTTCTTTCCTTCTCGCTTAAATCCTGAGGAATTGTTCTCCAAATATCTTCTGTAATAAATTTCAGAAACCACTTGATATAGCTGGGTATCTCCTTTAATTTCATCTAAATATACAATGTGCGATGATATGCTCCTATAAAAAAGGTAGTCAATCGATAAGCCGGATTCTGTTTCTTGAAAAAATTTCAAGTATCTGTCATTTATCTAGATTTAATGTTGCCATTAAATTCAAGCGATCTACCCCCCGGCTTCGAACGAGTCGCTCTACATACGCCGGTATACATGATCTTGCAACCCCTAAGTAGTACGGCTTCTGATATTGCTATCAAAACCGGTGAGCTCTTACCTCACCTTCTCACCCTTACCTTCCAAAAAAGGCGGTTATTTTCTTCTACTTTACTCTGCCTTTGCAGACAGTTATCCGTTAGATAATAGGGCACTCTGCGTTGTCCGGACTTTCCTCTTTTTTTTCAAAAAGCGACAGATTGATTAACTACCCAGACAAAGATAAACAATTTTCCCAAGTATAGACAAAGGAACAAACGATAAATTTTACGTTTGTTTAAGTTGCATCGAAATTAACAAAGAAATAATTTGTTACAAAAGTGTCGGAATTAAATGAAACAAATGTAAATTCAGAATGCATTTGTAAATCCGCGCGCTGGATTTACAAATGCATTTAAACGATACAAATATTTCGGAATTAAATCAAGCATATAATTCGATTACTTTTGTATCAATCGCGGTTATAAATCAAAATTAGTATTCCTTTTTATATTTAATCTCATAAAACCCAGTATATTATATTCATAATGTAAAGTTATAATTTAAATAATAGATTAATTATGTAAATAAATCTTTGTAACTTACCTTGATATTCAAATTATTTTTCTATATCTATTTATAACCCAGTATATTAATAAAGAAAATTGAAGCGATGGTCACAGCGAGTTACAAATGTAAAAAGCAAGCACGATACATTTGTTTATCGACGCTTTGTTTGCGGTAAAAACAAAAAGAAACAAGAATATTTGTTTTTGTAAATAACAATGTTTACTTTTGTATTTTCAAGAAAATTGTCATTATATAATTGTAATTTATGGTAGACCGAATAAAGAAAATAATGGATAAATCGGGTATGACTCCTTCAACTTTCGCCGATTACATAAATATCAATCGTACGACCATCAGCCATATTTTAAGCGGAAGAAACAAAAAGCCCAGCATCGATGTCGTCATGCAAATCTTAGAAAAATACCCTGAAATAAATTCCGATTGGTTAATCTTTGGGAAGGGACCCATGAACAAAAGTGAAAAACCTGTTTTAGAGATGAAAAATCTATTTGACAACGAAACGGTCAATCCGCCAAAAAATACAAATGTTTCGAAACATGTGAAAGATACTATGGAAAAACAAGGAGACGTTTTGCCTAAATCAACTAAAAATCAAACGCTTATAGGAGAAATGAGTATGACTGAAAATATAGATAAAATAGTAATTTTTTTCAAAAATAAAACCTATATTACTTTGAAACCAGAGGAATAATCAAAAACATTCGGAATATTTGTTTGTTGGCGTCTTTTCATGTAACTTTGTATGGAGAGTTTTATTTATGGTTAAAAAATATATCGCTGACTGGAAAGTCAAAGAAAATAAAGTGTTGAATAACGATCACTGTTTGTTAAAGTTATGTTTAGATGAACCGCTTCCTGAAATTTTACCCGGACAATTTGTGCAGGTTAAAATCAACCATTCGGAACATACCTTTTTACGCCGTCCTATTTCTGTTCATTTTGTAAATCAAAAAGTAAGAGAACTTTGGCTGCTGATACAATCGGTAGGAGAGGGTACTCGTTTGCTTACAATTGTAAATAAAGGCGAGGCGCTTAATTTGATTTATCCTTTAGGGAAGGGATTTACAATTCCATCGGAAAATAACAAAAGTAACAAATATTTATTGGTAGGCGGAGGAGTTGGCGCAGCCCCTTTGTTGTATTTGGGAGCGTTCTTGAAGGAAAAAGGAATTACGCCTGCTTTTTTGTTGGGAGCGCGAACTGAAAACAATTTGTTGCAATTGTCCGAATTTCAAAAGTACGGCGAAGTATATATTACTACGGAAGATGGAAGCGCTGGAGAAAAGGGATGGGTGATCCATCATTCTATTTTGCAAAAAGGAGCGGTCGATTTCATTTATTCTTGCGGACCGAAACCGATGATGATGGCAATGGCACGCTATGCTCGTCAACGATCCATTCCTTGCGAAGTTTCTTTAGAAAACACGATGGCCTGCGGCATTGGCGCTTGTCTTTGCTGTATAGAAAAAACAACTGAAGGCCCTGCTTGCGTATGTACCGAAGGTCCTGTATTTAATATCAATCAATTAACATGGCCGATTTAAACGTTCCTATAGGCGGGTTGCAATTGAAGAATCCCGTATTAACCGCATCCGGCACATTCGGTTATGGAATTGAATTTGCCGATTTCATCGACCTTTCCCGAATAGGAGGAATCGTAGTCAAGGGAACGACGCTTCGCGCGCGGGAAGGTAACGATTATCCCCGAATGGCCGAAACGCCAGCGGGCATGTTGAACGCAGTAGGCCTGCAAAATAAAGGGGTTGATTACTTTATTACTGATATTTATCCAAAAATCAAAGATATAAACACGCATTTCCTGGTAAATGTCAGCGGATCCACGATAGAAGATTATGTCGCTTGCGCTGAACGAATCAACGATTTGAAGAAAATATCAGCCATAGAACTCAATATATCCTGTCCCAATGTCAAGCAAGGAGGAATGGCTTTCGGAATCACTTGTGCAGGCGCTTCCCCAGTGGTGCGAGCCGTCCGAAAAGCTTATCGCAAAACCCTGATTGTCAAACTATCGCCAAATGTCTCTGATATTGCGGAGATTGCCAAAGCCGTTGAAGGTGAAGGAGCAGATGCCGTTTCTTTGATCAATACCTTACTTGGGATGGCGATCGACGTTGAACAGAGAAAGCCGATTTTGTCGACTATTACTGGCGGATTATCGGGTCCCTGCATCAAACCGATCGCTTTGCGCATGGTCTATCAAACGTACAAAGCCGTTCGAATTCCAATCATTGGTTTAGGCGGCATATCGAACGGAAAAGACGCGGTCGAATTTCTATTAGCAGGCGCCGCTGCAATTCAAATAGGAACATACAATTTCATTGATCCCGCTATTTCAGTAAAAGTTGTGGAGGAAATCAATCAATATTTAGATCGACACGGATTCCAATCGGTCAAAGAATTAACAGGGGCTGCGGTATAATAGGAACCAGATGACATAAATCAAAGGGGCATCCATTTTCGATTTATTCCGATTATCCGAATAATTCACGGAACGCTTCTTCTACTTTTTTGACCGAGTGGATTTGGATATTCAACTTTTGGGTATCGAAACCTTTAAGATTATTTTGTGGAATCAAGATTTTGTCAAATCCTAATTTTTCTGCTTCCAAGATTCTCTGTTCTATACGGTTGACTGGACGAATTTCACCCGATAATCCCACTTCTCCGCACAAGCAAACTGACCGTTCAATCGCTACATCCAGATTGGACGACAACACAGCCGCAATCACCGCTAAATCCATGGCCGGATCGTTGACCCGCAGGCCGCCGGCAATATTGAGAAATACGTCTTTCTGTCCCAATTTGAAACCCACTCGTTTTTCCAACACGGCCAACAGCATGTTCATCCGACGAATATCGAAACCCGTTGCACTCCGTTGAGGGATTCCATAAGCGGCAGTACTTACTAAAGATTGCGTTTCGATTAAGAAAGGCCTAACTCCTTCAATAGCAGATGCTATGGCTATTCCGCTTAAACCTTCGTGATTTTGCGTCAGCAACAACTCCGAAGGATTATTCACTTCTCGCAAACCATTTTGACGCATTTCGTAAATGCCTAATTCGGAAGCGCTTCCAAAACGATTTTTAATGTTTCGGAGAATGCGGTACAGGTAATGCCGGTCGCCTTCAAATTGAAGAACAGTATCTACAATGTGTTCCAAAACTTTAGGACCAGCGATATTTCCTTCCTTATTAATATGTCCAATCAACAAGACTGGAGTATTGGTTTCTTTGGCAAACTTCAAGAGAGCCGCAGCTGTTTCACGGACTTGGACGATGCTTCCGGGACTGGAATCCACTCGCTCCGTAAAAAGGGTTTGTATCGAGTCGACGACCACCATATCCGGCTGAACCTCATTGATATGATTAAAGATTTGTTCCAAATTGGTTTCGCAGACGATGAAGCAATTCTCATTCTCAATTCCCAATCGCTTCGCTCTTAATTTTAATTGTTTTGCGCTTTCTTCCCCCGAAACATACAGCGTTTTGTAAGCATTTTTCAGAACAGTCTGCATAATCAAAGTCGATTTGCCTATCCCCGGCTCTCCGCCAATCAAAACCAGCGAACCGGGAACTAACCCTCCGCCTAAAACACGATTTAATTCATGGTCCTTCATATCCATGCGCACTTCGTTATCCGTTTGTATTTCTTTCAATAAAAGCGGTTTAGATTTAAATACGCTGAAATTGGATAATTCGGGCAAGGTTTGCGCTGGACTCGTTTTACTGACGGTTTCTTCCACATAGGTGTTCCATTCGCCGCATACCGGACATTTACCCAACCATTTGGGAGAATCATTGCCGCATTGCGAACAAATAAAAACAGTTTTTGATTTTGCCATTTGAGTTCTATAACTGACTAAATACCACTCTCTATGTAGCAAATAATTTGTTCTTTTGAAAAGCCTGTCAAGTAAATAATATCCTCGATGGGCATATTCTTTTGAAGACATCTCTGAATCACAAAGATTTTCTCTTTTTCCCGACCTTCTTCGATGCCTTCTTCTCGAGCATAATCTACAGCTGACCGAACATCGTGATACTCCAATATACTTTTTCTATACGTTTCCATATCTTTTTTTGTTAATCGTTTTATTTCTGCTAATTGAAACAATTTCTCAAAAATTTCACCTCCAACCGTTTCCGGACGATCTTGTAATCTGGACAAGTTTTTCAGGATGAACAGCCATTTATCAAAATGAGTTTTTAGTTCCTCTTCTGTTTCCTTGAATTTGGGCAATTCGACCAGTACAAATTTCAGTTTGTTCGAATAAAGCGTTTTTGTTCGCTCCCGAACAAGATGAACATATTCAAGAACCTGTTCTCTGTCGCCTTCACATTCATCAAAAAGAACAAAATCCATGATAACTATCACATAAACAGCCTTCAGGTTGAAATCCCAATTTCCGCGAGGCGCTTGTTTCTGTATGGGTAATGAAGCATAATAAATACTTCGTTCCCGAAAAAATGCTTGTTTTGCTCGCTGCATTTCTACAATAAAATAATCGCCCTTTTCAGTGACGCAAAAAATATCAAAAATCGCTTTTCGCTCCATTTCCAAATCTCCCCCCTGTTCAGGAGGCAGGTATTGAATATCTGTGATCAAACCTTCTTCCCGGATCGCTTCATTGAGGAAATCTATCAGGAAATCTTTGTTTCCGAATATCTTGTGAAATCCGAAATCCGTTAACGGATTCAAATATCTTGATATAAATTCTTCAAAATTCTCCATGGTTAAATGTTTTGGTTAATAAAAATGAATTGTTTGTTGCAAAGGTATTAGTTTTTTCCGACTTTTGCCAATTAAATTAATGTGGTTTGCATTTAGGAGGTAATGGCATGTTTCCAAACTAAAAGGATTCATGCGTGAAAAAAAAGTATGGGCCGATCAACATCCTATTTCTGCAAAAGATGGTTTCGAAAATGAATGGAAGGAAAATGTAAATGTTGACTAAAGGAAAATTGGCAGATAAATTCTTTGATTTTACAGTATCCCTTTTATGAAGTAAAAAGCCAGCGCTCCGCATATTGCTAACTTCATCAAGGTGCCGGCCAAAAATCCGATGAAAGCGCCGATGGCCGAGCGAAAAGCAGTACGCATATCCTGCCTGTTGACGATTTCTCCAACGAAAGCGCCTGCCAAGGGTCCAAGCAAGATTCCCAGCGGGGGAAAAAATAGACCCGCTATCAAACCGATGGTGGAACCCCAGGTTCCGCCTTTCGTTCCGCCGAAGTGTTTGGTTCCCCAAATGGGAACATAATAATCGAGCAAAGTCACAACCAGTACAACGACAGCCCAAAGAATAAGAAAATTGAGCGTAAAAGGATGAAAATGAGTAAATTGTAATAAAATCAGACTACAATAAGCCAGCGGCGGACCCGGCAACAAAGGAACGATGCAGCCGGCGATTCCGCCTAATAGTAAAACGATCCCGATGACAATTAATACAGTATCCATTAGCGTTTTTTAATAGATATGCTCTCCAGTGGATATTTTCAGTTTCAATAAACTGACCGTATAGTCAATTCTACTTTTCATCAAATCCAAACGACTTTCAGCCAACGCTGTTTGACTATCAAGCAGATCGAGGTTGGTAACTGTTCCCGCCTGAAAACTGGTCTGCGCCAGTTCGAATGCCTGTTGCGCTTGTTTGAGTTGCAGCTCCTGCTGCATAATTTTCTTCAAAGCGGCATCCACATTGGCCTTGTTTTCGATTACCTCATTGGCTATATTCCTATTAGTCAATTCTGTATCTTGTTCCGTACTCTTTATTTCCGATTGAGCTTGCTGTCGGTTGTATTTCACCTTATTTCCATCAAAAATTGGAAATTTGAAGCTTATGCCGGCTACATAATTGAGTATCAATTTGTTTAAGTCCGGAAAGTAACCATTCTTATACCCTCCGGAAGCATATAAATCGAATTCTGGATAATTGGCAATGCCGGCTAAGCGATAACGGGTAGAAGCTATCTCCGATCGTTGATGCGCTATTTTCAATTCTTCTCGCAGTTGATAAGCGTTGCTGATCAGTTTCTCATTGGGTTCCAAGACGGTTGGTTGCAGCAACTCCTTTTTCACGCTCAACGGTTGTTCCTGAGGATTTCCTAAAAAAGAATTTAACTGCGCTTGAAGCACCTGAAGGGACGTTTGCAAATCTATTTTCTGATTTTCCGTAGCGGAAATACGTACTTTGGTCGATAAAATGGCATATTGCGTCGAAGTTCCTGTTGCCTCCTGTTTTTCCACAAAAGTCAAATGTTCGCCCAATGTCTTCAATTCCTCATCTTTAATCATAATTGCTTCTTGCAAATAGAGAATGGAATAGTACTGATTCAATAGGGAAAGTGAAAGTTGTTGTTTCAACTGTTCCACAGAAAGTTGCGACAACAATTTGTTTTGTTTTTCCAGATCGACTTTTCCAGACGTTTTTCCGAAATCATAGATCCTCTGATTATAATTCAACCCCATATCATAATTATTGGCCGAATTCATCGTAAAACTTCCCAAAGTAGGGACGGTCAATTTCGTTAGCGGTCCCAGTCGCGTATAAGATGCCGAGACATTGATTAAGGGATAATAAGCCGATTTGGCTAAGCCGATGCGGGCATTGGCCGCCTCGATATCTTGCTCGGCCTTTATAATGGAAGGATAATTATTAATTACTTGTTGAATGACTTCCGTTAATCCCAACGAATCGGCGGAAAGATTACTGTACGCGCGGCTCCCGGGGATGAATGAAAATAGTAAAAAAAACGATACGATATAACGTAATTTACACATAATATAAAATAATTGTTGTGTTTTATAATCTAAATTTTCCAATTAACTCTGTTTGGATTCATTACCTTTGGCAAGAATTTTCCTTTTCGAATACATTAGCAAAGCAGGGATCAAACCCAAGATGGTTAAACAACAGGCAATCCGAAAATCATCGTTGATGCCCTCAATAAATGCTTGTGTATTGACATGCGACGACACGATCATCTGGCTTTGCCGCATGGCTGAGGCTAATGAACTTCCTCCATGTTCCTGTATGTAATACGACATATTTCGGGTCACGCTTGCGAAAGCTTCCGATTGTGAATTAATGGCTTGTCCATATACTTGACTGTGAAAATTGGCGCGAGCCGTCAGCAGCGTAGTAAAAACAGCAATTCCCAAGCTTCCTCCGATTTGCCGTATGGTATTGATAATGCTGGAAGCTTGAGCCATTTGTTCTGAAGGGAGGGTTAGTAAAGTCAACGAACTTAAGGGCGTGAATATCATTCCCATACCAAATCCCCTCAAATACAGTGATACCATAATATTATGATGCTCGGACATAAATGAGAAATGGGTATTGGCCAGAAAACTCAGCGACAAAAGACAAATTCCTATACAAATTGGAATTTTGGGATTGGCTTTATCGGAGGTTAACCCTACAATCGGAGAAATACTTCCCTGAATGATGCCCACCGGCAAAAATACGGCCCCCGATTGCAAAGCGGTATAGTTCATCGAATTTTGCAAATAAAGCGGAAGTAGAAATGTACTTCCGAACATTCCCATTCCAAATATCATCATGAATATATTTCCTAAGGCAAAATTATGATTCCTTAATAATCGCAGGTTAATCAACGGATGGGTAGTCGTAAGTTCTCTGGAAATAAATGTGATCAATGCAAAACCAGAAATGGCAAAGCAAAGCAGAATATAAGGCGATCTCCATCCTTCGGCATTAGACGCTGAATTTCCTTCCGTCAAAGCATACAGTAGTACCGGCAAAAAGATGCTTACAGACATGAATCCCAGCAGGTCGAATTTCCGCGCATTCGGATTCTTTACTTCCCGTTGGATAACCATAGTGAAGAATAAAGCAAAAACGCCGACAGGCACATTCACATCGAAGATTAATTGCCACCCGAAATTATCAACCAAATAGCCGCCGATCAGCGGACCAAACGAAACGGAAGCAGCCGATGCTATCGCCCAGAAACCAAGCGCAACTCCTCGTTGACTGGGAGGAAATTCGCGGACTATAATGGCCATACCCAGCGTCTGTACGATACCGGCTCCTAAGCCTTGAAGAATGCGGGAGCAAATCAGGGAAAGTTCATTGTGCGACATGGCGCAACACAACGAACCGACAGTAAACAAAAATAATCCCCAAAAATAGACCTTCTTATAGCCAAACTTATCGGCAAGCCATCCTGAAGTGGGCAACATGGCAGCCATGGCAAGCATGTAGGCGGTGATCACCCATTGGATGGAGTCCAAACTAACGCCGAACGAGGCCATGATTTTGGGTAATCCTACATTGACAATTGTACCGTCAAGTACAGCCATAAATGTCCCTAACATTATATTAGCAAGGACAAACCATTTATAATAAGGACTTCTGGGATGGTACAACGAATCGCGATTGCGAAGATTACGACGAATACGATGCCAAACCGTAACTTTTCTCATGATTTTTTGATGATTTTAACCACTGCCGACATTCCCGTCTTAAATTCGAAGGAAGAAAGATCTTTTCCATTTTCAGTCGCATCTATCGAAACTTTAATAGGCACGCGTTGCGTCACCTTCGTAAAATTACCCGATGCATTATTGGGTGGAATCAATGAAAATTGTGCAGCCGTCGATGGACTTATCATAAAAACTTTTCCCGTAAATTCAACGCCAGGGTAGGTATCAATCGTAAACTTCACTTTTTGTCCCACATGCAAAGTTTTCATTTTAGTCTCTTCGAGATAGACTAAAACCCAAAATTTCCCCGTATCATTGATGGAAAAAATAGATTGTCCGGGTTGCACCACATCTCCCGGCAATAACCATCGTTTGGCCACGATGCCTGTAGTAGGAGCATACAAGCGCGTATTATTCAATTGCGTACTAATAACGCCGATTTCTGCTTCAGCTTCGCCAATAGTCGCTTCAGCTGTACGAATTTGCGCTTTCGAAACAGAGAGCTGGGATTTTGCAGCATCCAATTGTGCTTGGGCTGATTCGCTGGCGCGTTTCGCATGTTCAAACTGTTCTTTGGTAGTCACTCCACCTGTGTATTGAGTTTGAGCCCGTTGAAAATCTTCCGTTGCTCTTTCGTTAGCTATTTCCAATACTTTAATGCCTTTGATATCTGACTCGTATTTTGCTTCTGCCTGTAATTTGGATGCTTCGGTCTGTAATTTAGATGCAATAATTTCTTGTTTCTGAGCCAGTAGATCCATACTGTCTAACTCTGCAACTAACTGACCCACTTTAACAGAATCGCCTTCATCAACATATAATTTACTGATGCGTCCTAAAATCTTGGCGCCCACCGATATATTGTCTGATGTTACGTATGCGTCGTCTGTTCGCAAATAACTTGAGTAGTTTAAATACCATATAATACCTCCTGCAATTATACCAATTGCCACAACAGTAAGAAGAATATACATCTTCCAATTTTCAGTCTCTTTCATCAGCTTTTTGTCTTAAACTATAAATCCTATTATCTTATTTTTTATCAAAATTCAATATTTTGGCTGCAAAATTACTCTAAAAAATTCATATACGTTACAAATTTTTTAAAAAATCACTCTTCCGATAATTTAAAGACTTTATCAGCAGATAAATAAAGATAATCCAAAAGAGGTTTTTTTGAATTATCCATTGGAAAAATAAAAACTTCAACTATTCTTTTTCTTTTCTATATTTTTCTCTTTTCTTTAGTAAAAAATATAAGATAACAATGCAAATCAGTGTGAAAACCACAATAACACACCATTGAACATAACTTATTCCCATCTGGCGTCCGGGCCATGTGTAAATACCCATTGCTATAAGATAAACTAACAAAGTGGCTGGAACGCCTATATGTCTTTTTATTTTCATCCGCACATTTTCTATTAAACATAATAGTAATTATGTATATTTTTATTCCCTTGAAAAAGACAGGCTATTTTTGTCTATTTTCGTATCAGACTTTTCATTTCATTCAATTTCCGAGCATTTTCTTCCACCGTTTTACTGTCTAACTGATAGAATATTAGAGCTGCAATTCCACAAGCGGAAGCAATCAGCGGAAGCCATGCAAAGATTTGAGCGATACCGTTTTTCGTATGTTGAGACATATTTATGTCGTTAGCGACAAAGCCGATAGCGCCTAAAGCATACAATCCCAAGGATCCGGAAATTGTATTGCCTAATTTTTGCGCCATTGTAGCCGAAGAATACACCAAACCCGTTGCACGCCGTCCGGTTTTCACTTCCGAATCGTCGGCCACATCGGCATACATCGACCACATGATAAATCCGGTCGGTCCAATGCAAATGGTAAAAAGAATTTGCATCAACACGATCAATCCCAATGAAGTGCGGGGGATAAAAGCAAATGAAACAGAGGCTATCGAGGCCAACACAAAACACCCCATCCACACATTCCGTTTACCATATTTGGTCACAATGGGTTTGACAAGCAGAGTTCCGATAATCGTGATGATAGCGCCTATACTCAACAGCAAAGACGAAAAAGTTTCCCACGAAATAGATTGACCGAAAAATGTTCCCTCAATATGAAAAAACTGTCGATCGCCGATCATTTCAAGCGTCGCTACATAATATTTCGCATAATAGGCTGTCAATGAACTATGTATGACAGTAAAAAACAGCATGGAAATTCCTGCTAAAGTCAGGAAAATCCAAGGTTTATTGCGGCTTAAGTCCTTGATATCGTCCGAAATTCTGTTTTTTTCTTCATGCACCGGCTCTACCCGTTCTCTGGTGTTAAGAAAACAAAGAATCAGCGATGCGAATGTAATCAGGGCGTAAATCCCTACTACAATGGAAAAAGCGCTTTGTGGAGAATACGTCTGGGAGAAATATTCCACGAATGTCAAAGTAGAACCGTAAACGACAAAACAACCTACTTGCGCCAATATATTCCGGTAGGCGGAAATAGATGTTCGTTCATCCGGACGGGATGACATGACGCCCATCAATGCGCCGTAAGGCACATTGACTACGGAATACATCAGCATGAACGCTCCATAAGTAATGTAGGCGTAAAGCAGTTTGCTTCCTCCCGTAAATTCGGGCGTGAAAAATGTAATGAATCCAATGATACAGAAAGGAATAGCGCCATACAAAATCCATGGGCGAAAACGTCCGTATGGAGTTTTTGTCCGGTCGGCAATCGCGCCGATCACTACATCGAAGCAAATGTCTATACAACGGATAACCAACAACATAGTGGCCGCTTCTACGGCTGCAATACCGAAATAATCGGTATAGAAAATGGCCGCAAATGTTCCGATAAGTGCCCAAAACAAGTTGCAAGCCATATCGCCCAAACCGTAAGAAAATTTTTCGAGAAAAGATATTTTCATGGTATTTGATTGTGTTTTTTGCTGTTGTGGATTTTTATTAAATAATCGCTTCAACTATGTTGATAGACCCTTCCGGTTGTAATGGAACTATGTTTCCTTGCACTTCTTTCTTGTTTACTATAAGGCTCTTAATCTTATGAGCCATCCCTGTATTTTGAATCTCAATACAATACGTAGCGCCTCTGAATTTGCGCATCACCTGATAGTTCTTCCATTCTTTCGGAACGCACGGATTGATTTCCAAACCGTTGTATGTTGGTTTGATGCCCAAGATAAATTGCGTAATCGCATAATAATTCCATGCCGCCGTTCCTGTCAACCACGAATTTTTGGCTTCTCCCGGTAAAAAGGCATCCTTGCCGGCAATCATTTGCGAATAAACGTACGGTTCGACTTTGTGCAAATCGGAAATGGCTTCGGTATAAGACGGGCATATTTTGCGAAAATATTCCCAAGCATAATCGCCTCTGCCCAAAATAGTTTCCGCAATAATAATCCATGGATTGTTGTGGCAGAAAATACCCGCATTTTCCTTATACCCAGATGGATAAGTAGATATTTCGCCGTATTCTACCTTATATTCGGTAAAAGCCGGATGATTCAGGACGATACCATTTGGCGTATCTAAGTATTTTTTGACGGAATCCAGCGATTTTTGTACCCTTCCTTCTTCCAGCCCCACTTTCGCCATGGCGCACCAACCTTGCGATTCGATGAAGATTTGACCCTCCTTGTTTTCTTTACTTCCTACTTTGTTTCCGTAATAATCGTATGCGCGAAGATACCAATCGCCATCCCAACCGTATTTTTGTACCGCTTCTATCATTGCTTCAATGTGTCTTTGAGCGCGATCGGCTTCGGTCTCGTTTCCCATTTGGCGGCAAAGCACTACATAATCGCGTCCGCAAACGATAAATAAACCGGCAATCATCAACGATTCAGCTTTCGAACCCTCCGTTTTGTTTTCGGTGGTTTGAAACGATTCGTCTGGATTCCATGAAAAACAATTCAAGTTCAGACAATCGTTCCAGTCGGCACGACCGATCAACGGCAATAAATGAGGGCCTAAATTGTTGATAACATGATCGAAAGAAAGGGTTAAGTGATAAAACAGGGACTTTTCCGATCCTTTCTGATTGTCGAATGGAACAGCCTCGTCCAGAATGGAGAAATCTCCCGTTTCTTTCAGATAAGCGACTGTTCCGAAAATCAACCACATCGGATCATCGTTGAATCCGCCGCCAATATCGTTATTTCCTCGTTTTGTCAAAGGTTGATACTGATGGTAACATCCGCCATCTGAAAATTGAGTGGAAGCAATGTCGATAATCCGCTGGCGTGCACGCTCCGGTATTTGATGTACAAAGCCAACTAAATCCTGATTTGAATCGCGAAATCCCATTCCTCGTCCGATACCCGATTCGAAAAATGAAGCCGAACGCGAAAAATTGAAGGTGATCATGCATTGGTATTGATTCCAGATATTGACCATTCGGTTCAATTTCTCTTCATCACTTGCTAATACATAACGGTTTAATAAATCATCCCAATAGTCGCGCAAGGCCTCAAAGGCGGTATTTACTTTTTCCGTTGTATCGAATTGAGCGATAGTATCTTTCGCTTGCCGCTTGTTGATGCGTTTTTCGTTTGGCTGAGAGGCTATGGAGGGCGCTTCTACTGGAGATTCAAATTTATCGTCCGGATTTTCGTATTCTACATAACCCAACAGAAATATCCATTCCTTGGTTTCGCCCGGTTGCAATTCGATTTCCAAATAATGCGAGGCAATAGGCGACCAACCGTGTGCGACGGAATTAGCGGGCTGCCCGCTCATCACGTTTTGCGGATCTCGAAATTCATTGTATAAACCGATAAAAGATTCCCGATCGGTATCGAATCCCTGAATGGGAGCGTTAACGCTGTAATAAGCATAATGGTTGCGCCGTTCCTTGTATTCAGTTCTATGATAAAGGACCGAACCATCGATTTCTACTTCGCCAGTCGAAAAATTCCGCTGAAAATTTTCCATATCGGCGGCGGCATTCCACAGACACCATTCGGCAAAGGAAAACAGTTTGAATTGTTTGTTTTCCCTCGTTTTATTAGTCAATTTTATTTTTTGCACTTCCGCCCGGGTTTTTAACGGAACAAAAAAGAGAACTTCGGCTTCAAGACCGTTTTTTTCTCCTGTAATCAGGGTATAACTCATTCCATGGCGGCATTCGTACCGGTCTAAAGGCGTTTTACAAGGTTTCCATCCCGGCGACCAAACCGTTCCCTGTTCGTTGATATAGAAATAACGTCCCCCGTTATCCATGGGAACATTATTGTAACGGTAACGGGTAATACGGCGGAATTTGGCGTCTTTGAAAAAAGAATATCCGCCGGCAGTATTGGAAATTAAGGAAAAAAAATCTTCATTTCCCAAATAGTTGATCCAGGGCCATGGCGTTTGTGGATTCGTGATCACATATTCGCGCCGCAGATCGTCGAAATATCCAAAGGTCATAAGAAAAAATTTAAGTTCAAAACTCTATTATCTTTGTACTCTGCCGCTTGCATCGCCGCCCGCCAAGGTTTCCACTTCTTCCACAGAAACCATATTGAAGTCGCCATGAATGGTATGTTTCAATGCTGAAGCGGCTACGGCAAATTCCAACGCTTCGCCTTGATTGGGTTTGGTCAGCAAACCATGAATGATGCCTCCGGAAAAAGCATCGCCCCCCCCTACCCTGTCTATAATCGGTTCAATGTCGTATCGTTTGGAAACATAAAATTCTTTTCCGTTGTAAATCATGGCTTTCCATCCGTTGTGCGTAGCGGAAAACGATTCGCGCAAAGTGGAAATCACATATTTGAACCCAAATTTCTGAGCCATTTGAACAAAAATATTCTTGTACCCTTCGGCATCAGTATGTCCGGACGCAACGTCTGCATCGGGCTTAAAGCCCAGACAAAGTTCGGCATCTTCTTCATTGCCAATGCAAACGTCCACATATTGCATCAACGGGCGCATGATGGATTGGGCTTTTTCCTTTGTCCAAAGTTTTTTGCGAAAATTCAAATCCACAGAAACCGTTACGCCATGACGTTTAGCGGCTTCGCAAGCCAATCGGGTCAATTCGGCAGCTTCGTCGGAAATGGCCGGCGTGATGCCCGACCAGTGAAACCAGTCGGCGCCC
>WRFY01000114.1 GCA_009783445.1 Candidatus Azobacteroides sp.
ACTAAGCGTCTCAAATAAATACACACTTATAAACTTAAAATAATGATAAGCAAATGAATAAATATAAATATTAAAACTTATCAGTAAATATTAATGATGTTTATTATATTACAAAAAACGATACGAAACGCGAAGGCATTAGCTAATCATAAACCAACCCGTTCGGCGTTGCCTGTTCAACTTGTCCAATCGGTTTTTCAGAATGGCGTGGAACGGTTTTTCTAAAAAGGGATCCTCTTCGAGTATTTCCGAAGCCAAATCGCGCGCAAGGCTGAGAATTTGTCCGTCGTGCGCTAAATTAGCTATTTTCAGGTTGAAAGCGATGCCGCTTTGTTGCGTTCCATCTATATCGCCAGGTCCGCGTAATTTCAAATCTTCTTCGGCAATTACAAAACCGTCGTTTGTTTCCGTCATGATGGATAAACGTTTACGGGTGTTTTCCGACAATTCGTAACGAGTCAGCAAGATACACATCGATTGTTTGGCGCCTCGTCCTACCCGTCCCCGCAATTGATGCAATTGCGACAATCCGAAACGTTCGGCATTTTCGATGATCATTACCGAAGCGTTAGGTACGTTTACCCCCACTTCAATGACCGTTGTGGCTACCATGATCTGCGTTTCCCCTGCAACGAATTTTTGCATTTGAGCTTCTTTCTCGGCCGCTTTCATTTTTCCGTGAATCATACACACGCGGTATTCTGGGAAAATTTTTTTGGTATTCTCAAAACCTTCCATCAGATTTTGCAAGTCTACTTTTTCGCTTTCTTCAATCAAGGGATATACGATATAAACTTGCCGTCCTTCCCGCAATTGCTTGCGTACAGACTCGTACAATTGACCTCGCTTGGCATCGTAAACATGGTACGTTTTCACCGGCTTCCGGCCCGGAGGCAATTCATCTATAACGGAAACATCCAGATCGCCGTAAATAGTCATGGCCAAAGTGCGGGGAATGGGGGTTGCCGTCATCACCAACACATGCGGAGGAATCGTGTTTTTCTCCCATAATTTGGCTCGCTGAGCGACTCCAAAACGATGTTGTTCGTCTACAACAATCAATCCCAAATGACCAAACGCTACCGTATCTTCGATCAAGGCATGCGTGCCAACCAAAATCTGTATTTCTCCACTCTTGATTCGGGGAAGCATGACGGTTCGTTGCTTCTTTTTAGTCGATCCGGTCAGCAAAGCGACTTCAATGTTCAAGCCTGCCACTAATGATTGAATCGTTTCATAGTGCTGATTGGCCAGAATTTCTGTAGGCGCCATGATTGCTCCCTGAAAACCGTTGTCCAAAGCCAACAGTAGGGCTAATAAGGCTACCAGCGTTTTCCCACTGCCCACGTCGCCTTGCAATAAACGATTCATTTGCCGTCCGGTATTGACGTCTTGCCGGATTTCTCTTATCACCCGTTTTTGAGCATTGGTTAATTCGAAAGGTAAATTCCTGTGGTAGAAATTATTGAAATAATCTCCCACTTTTGTAAATCGGAATCCCCCCAATCGTTTCTCTCGGTATTTGGTAACTTGTAAAATATTGATTTGCAAATAAAAAAGCTCTTCAAACTTCAGGCGGTACTGAGCTTTTCTCAATTCGCTTGCCGATTTCGGAAAATGAATATTCCGAATGGCCTCATCTAAACCGATAAGATGGGCTTTTTCGATGATATCTTCGCTCAAAGTTTCCGTTAAAGGGGTTTTGAGATTTTCCAGTATCTGAGTAATGATTTTCTGAATAGCCCGCGAATGAAGGAAAGCGTTTTTCATTTTTTCAGTGGTGTTGTATTGCCCCTGTACGCCTACCTCGCCTTCGTAAAACTTGTTTTCCGTTTCCAATTCCGGATGGGCAATATTGATGCGGTGTCCGAAAATAGTTGGCTTTCCAAACAGAATATATTCTGTTCCAATTTTATACAAATCAGGTATTTGTTTTAACATCCTGAACCAAACCAATTCAATGGTTCCCGTGTCGTCGTAAAAAACGGCTGTTAACCGCCGGCCGCTTCCTTCGCCCAAAAATTCGTAATTGCGGATTTTTCCTTTCAATTGAATGAAAGGCATTGTTCCATCTATTTCTCTGATTTTGAATATTTTGCTGCGGTCGATGTATTTATACGGGAAATAAAAGAGAATATCTTCCCAAGAAGCAACTTCGATTTCTTTCTTGAGAATTTCTGCTTTTTTGGGGCCTATGCCCGGCAGATACATGATATTTTGCTGGCTCAAATCCATTTATAGGCGATTCCCTGTTCCGCGTATGATCGTTTCGGCGATAGACAAATCCAAAGGAGTTGTTATTTTGATGTTTTCCCGACAACCGTCGATCATTCGAGGGATGCAATTCTTTCGCGCCTCTACCACCGAAATGTCGTCTGTGAATTTTTGCGAATAGTTCAACTGATAGGCCGCAATAATCACTTCGGATAAAAAAACTTGAGGCGTTTGCACCAAGCGGAATTGCGACCGGTCGACCATTCGGCTGATTCCGTGAATATTTAATTTCCGCAGTGTGTCCACCACTGGAATAACCGGATAGACCGCTCCTGCGTTTTTAGCAGTTTCAAATGCTTCCGCAATCAATCGCTGGTCGACCAAAGGACGCACGCCGTCGTGAATAGCCACTAACGATTCGGATTTTACCTCCTGCAATCCGTTTTTTACCGAATGAAAACGAGTTTCACCCCCGTTAATCGTCCGATGCGAAATGGTAAAATGATATTCGACGCATAGCGATTGCCAATAGGCTTGCTGTTCTTGAGGCAAAACCAAGATAATGTGCATCCCGCTATCGTAGCGATAGAAAGCCTCTATGGTATGCATCAACAGAGGCCTTCCGTTCAGCAAAAGGAATTGCTTAGGGATATCCGTTCCCATGCGCAAACCTTTCCCTCCTGCCACTACGATAAGGTATTTTTCTCTCATTGAATATCTTCCAATATTTTTTTTGTTTCTTCATCGACCAGAAACAGTTTGTCTTTGCAGACTTTCAACAAACCGGCGGCTTCCTTCAATACCGAACTCAATTCGTCGACATCCAATTGGTTGCTTTCCATCCGATTTTGTATTTCCTCTAAACGATTGAAAGCGCGTTTATATGACCATTCTTCTGAAGTTGCCATAATTTTTGCTTTTGTTTTCTCCCTTATTTCAAACAAAAAATAACAGGGAAATATAATTTAAGACAATATATGGAACAAAGTTAGGAAAAATTTCGGCTCGCCCACAAAAGTAGTAGGACAAAAAAGCATATAGCGCTTTTTGACTTCTACCACCCTCCTTAACGAAGGGACATTGGATTTCAACCCATGTTCAAAAAAATCATTGAGAGTCGGTTCGGAACGGCGAAGCCGGCAATCCTTCCTTATTGTACAGGTTTGCATTTTCCGGATTATTTGCCCAAGCATACCGCACGGCAACCGGATGCATGATCTGGTCGTTCCAAACGATCACTTTGTCTTGTTCGATGGCGGCATTGGCCCATACGAATTGTTTGTCGGCTCCGGCAATAGCAAAAGCGTGAAGCGTATCTCCTCTGACCATCAATCCGCTTCCAGTATGGGTAAACGAAAGAATAATCTTATTTTCTTCTACTTTCATGGATTCGTAAACAGGCCCCGAATAGACAATGGAATCTTCGTTGTAAGCCCATTTCCGCGCCGCTAAAGCCAGACGTTTTCCCACATCTTTTTTATTGAGCGGATGAACGTCGTTCCATTCGCCAATATCTATGGCAACGGCCATTCCTGTATTGGGCAATGCAAGCGTTTTCAACTGGCTTTCCCGCAGTACAGCCCAGTCGCTTTCGGTGGGTTCTGGATATGGTTTCAAAAAATTGGGCAACTGAACGAACAAAAAAGGAAAATCGCCTTGATGCCATTGGTTGCGCCAATCGCGGATCAGCGTAGCAAAAAGCTGCCGATATTCCAATGGACGATCGGTATTGGATTCTCCCTGATACCAGATTACTCCTTTTATCTGATAGTTCAACAAAGGCGCTATCATAGCATTGAACAAACCAAGCGGTTTCCACGAAATGAATGTCTCGCCAGTCAAAGGTTCCATTCGAGCCCCTAATTGATATTTCCATGGACCTTGTAAATCAACGATGGAATCGCCAAAATCCAAGCAATAGGCTTTCTCTTCCACAAAACCGCCTCGTCCCGATTGACTGATCACCCGGACGGCGATCGAATTCTTTCCTGCTTTCAGAATTCCTGCAGGCGCTTCATATCTACGGGGAGGATATTGATAACTCGTTGTACCAACCAATTGACCGTTGATATAAACGGAATCCGCGTCTACGATGCATCCCAAAATCAACAAGGCGGATCGATTCTGTAAGTTTTCAGGCAAATCGAAAGTTTTCCGAAACCACATTACGCCGTTTAGGGGCCGATCGTCCTCGAGTTCCCAATATCCGGGAATATTCATTTCAGGCCAAGAGGAGGCGTCTATGTTTTCTGCATACCAGGGATGCGAAGGATCGGCATAACCCGCGTCTTTCTGATACAAAAGGTTATGCCATGCGCTGATACGAGTTTTATCTTCCGATAAGATCCGATCAATCAAATGTTGATCCTTGAATCGCTGGGCTTCTTCGTAATAGGCGGGATACGATTGAAGCGAATCTTCACTAATCCACGCTTCTGCCGGAGAACCTCCCAAAGACGCGTTAATCAAACCAATAGGTACTTGATAGCGTTCATGCAATTCTTTAGCGAAAAAATAAGCTACCGCCGAAAAATCAAGTACCGACCGAGGATCGGCAGCCGTCCACCGGCCATCAGGCAAGTCCGTTTGCGGTTTTATAAAGTTGTATGTTTTAGGAACTTCAAATTGCCGGATATAAGGATCGTTCGCCGACGCAATTTCCGATTTATAGATGGGCGCTACCCTTCTCATGGGCAGTTCCATGTTGGATTGTCCTGAACAAATCCACACATCGCCCAGCATCATATCGCGAACAACGATCGTATCGCTTCCTTCGATAGTCATTTCGTAAGGACCTCCGGCTTTTTGCGGAGGAAGCGTAACCGTCCAATTGCCGTTGCTGTCCGTCGTTGTTGGATAATCTGCTTGATCGAAATGAACGGTAATTTTTTCACCCGCCGACGCCCATCCCCAAATTTTCAACGGAATATCGCGTTGCAATACCATTCCGTCGCTAATTAATTTCGGCAAACGGATTTGTCCGGAAATAGATAAAGCTGCTGTAAAAAATAGGACAACAGCGATTTTTACTTTATGCAATGTATTCATGGATTTGTATTATTTATTATTGCTATTCTTATGTTCAATTTTCATCGCCAATCCCCCGCCGCTTGTCATCGAAGCAGTCCATTTTCGATTGGCAGGAATCGAAATAGTTTCTTTTTTATAATCGCGAGCCGCTTTATCGGCATTGATTCCGTCTTTAAATACCTCTGCTATGAAGTCGCCTTCACCCAAAAACGACAAATCCAATTCCAAGTTACGGGCATCCCAATTGGTCAATGCACCCACATACCAACTTCCTCCTTTCTGACGAGCTATAGCGATGTATTCCCCTACTTTACCATCTAATGAAATCGTTTGATCCCAAACGGTTGGAACATGAGTAATAAATTTCATGCATTCCGGTTCTGCTTGGTAATTGGACGGGCTATCGCAAAGCATCGACAGAGGCGATTCAAAAATAACGTATTCCGCCAATTGCCGGCAACGAGTACCTTGACTCATCGCTTCGCTGTAAACGGCTCTGAAATTATCTTTGATTGCATTGCGCATGGCGCCTTGCGTATAATCCATCGGACCAGCTACCATACGGATAAACGGGATAGTTACATCGTAAGTCACTTGATCGACCTCAGGAGAAGCCCATTTCATTTGCTCCAATCCATGTACTCCTTCGAAATTGACGACATTCGGATAAGTCCGCTGCAATCCGGTCGGCTTGTAAGTTCCGTGAAAATCCAACATCAGATGGTATTTTGCCGCAATGCTTGCTGCCCGCCGGTGGAAATCGACCATCAGTTGATCATCTCTGTCCATGAAGTCCACTTTAAAACCTTTGATTCCCAATTCAGAGTAACGCTTGCATACGCCTTCCATATCTTTGTCGAAGACATAATAACCCGCCCAAAGAATCAGACCGACATTGCGTTCATTGGCATACTGCACCAATTTTTCCAAATCTATTTCGGGAACTACTTGCATTAAGTCGGCTTGCAGATTGACCGACCATCCTTCGTCCAGAATCACATATTCAATTCCATAATACGAAGCAAAATCAATATAATATTGGTAAGTTTCGTTATTGACCCCCGTTTTGAAATCCACCTGATACAGATTCCAATCATTCCACCAGTCCCACGCCGCTTTTCCCGGCTTTACCCACGAAAAATCCATACTTTTGGGCGAAGGCGAAGCTAATATATATACCATATCGTTATCGGCTAATTCCTTATCATTCTCGGAAACAATAACGATTCGCCATGGAAAAGCCGTATTGCCGTTTGCTTTGGCAATAAAATCTTCGCGCGACTGCACAATACTTTGCAATTGATTGTGTCCTCCTTGCGTTATTTCCTTCGGATAAGCGGCGAAAACGCCTATCAAACTGTTCGAAGCCTTCGCATTATACAAATACATTCCCGGATAATCGAGCAAATCGGCTTCCGTAATGCAGACTTTCTTACCCTTGACTCCTTCCGCCAACAAGGGCAGAAAAGCCAATCTTTTATTGTCCCATTTTGAAAGAAAAACAGGTTGATAGACATTTTCAAAGGAATTGAAAAATTGTTGTTCAAAATTTTCTTTTTCAATTACATAAGGTGCGTAAACTTTTTGATCGGAGGGAAAATTGAAAACGGCCGTTTCCGCTTTTACTTTGTAATTCTGTTTCAGGTGGGAAACAATGCGGTAAGCAATCCCTTCCTCATAAGCGCGAAACAAAAGGTCGAATCCGTCTTTGAATTTCAATGTTAATTCATTGAAGCAATCGTCGATCTGTTTTCGTTTATAAACTGGAGCTTCAATTGTTTGCTGGATCGATCGGCTGCTCGAACCGGTTAATTGCGATCCGATTCCAAACGATTTTCCCTCACTCAAAGTCATGGCAATGGGCGATGGAGCTAACATGAGATCGCCTTCATGGCTAACTGAATATTCAATCGTCTGATCCACTGTGATCTCCACTTTCAATTTCCCCTGTGGAGAAATTAAGGTAAATGTTTTTTGTGCAAGGAGCGACGGCATAAACAATACGACCGATAGCCCCGATAACAATAGTTTTTTCATAAAGACTTTGATTGATTTTCGTTTTTCAATAGGCAAAGTTATAAAATAATTTGTTTTCGTGAAAGAAAAAAAGATTTCATACGCTCCATATTATTTACTTCACTTCTATTTAATGAAATAAATAAAATTTTGATAAAAAAACAACGGGGGGAAGGGCATGTGATTTACGTCTCGTCTATGGGTCGCGTTTCGTCGCAATCTGAACAACAATGGGAAAGTGGTCGCTGAATCCGCCTTCATACTTGTGTCCATGAAATGTTTTTTTAGGCCGTATTCCTCCATAAGTCCGATCTTCAGTTGAAAGAAATTCCTTGTGGAAAATAGTTGCCGTTTCGGGTAAAACATGCAAGTCGTTTGCCGGATTCAACAAATCGCCCGATACAATGATTTGATCCAGAAAATTCCACCGGTCGCCAAATTTATAACTTCCTACTATACTTTTTTCTTCTATAACCAAAAACAAGTTGTACAGTTCGTTCCGGTCGTTCGTTTCGGTCAAAGGTCTGGCGTGCAAGATTTGCAGCATACTTTTATTGGAAGGCTCATCGTTGAAATCGCCCATAATCAGAATGTTTGGACGACTTCGCTGAGCGGTCAGACGATCGACTTCGGAAAGAACAACCGACGCGGCCTCTATTCTGTCGGGTTCTGATTCGGATTGCCCTCCGCGCCGGGAAGGGAAATGGCACACGAAAACATCCAACGTATCTCCTGTGATTACGATTCCGGTTACATGGAGAATATCGCGCGTTTTTTTCTGTTGATTTTTTGAAAATATCAAGCGAATGCAATCGTGATAAAGATATTTGAACTGGTTCCGTTGATAAAGCAACGCGACGTTCAATCCTCTGGGATCGTCCGATTCGGTGATCAGATAACGGTATTGCATTTTCCTTAAAGGGGATCGAAAGATTAAATCATTAATTACCTTATCATTTTCCACTTCGCACAGACCAATTAAAGCAGGCGTATCCCATCCGCCGATGGACGTAATTACTTTTGCCAGATGATTTATCTTTCGATAATACCGTTTGGGCGTCCAATGCCGGAAGCCTTCGGGGGTGAATTCGTCGTCGGCCTTATCCGGCGCATTTATTGTATCGAACAGATTTTCTACATTATAAAACATTACTTGAAATGTATTTTGCGCTCTCAAAACGCAGAAATACAATAAAAAGAACAGTAAAAAAACAGGTTTTGGAAACATGGGGGGCGAATAATTAGGAATGATCAATTATGAATTATCAATTGGGATCGAAACATATTCATATCCTCCTATGTCCGGTCCTTCGTCTAAAAATCGGTTAATTCCATGGATGTCCAAAGGAATTTGTTTGGCAATTTCGGGATCGGCTATGTTTCGCGCCGGAGAAATAGAGTCCAAACTGAAATCATAAAAACGTTTATCATCTCGAATTTCTTTGAATTGCGGATCAACATTAAACAAGCATTGGATAGCGGAAGAAACAATATCTGCGCTATTGTTATCTTCTTTTCCATTCGGAATAATGCAGTTTTGGAAAAGAAGGGAAATCTCATCCGGTTCGTTTGTTTCGAGCCTTATTTTCGAAGTAGTCAAGTTTCTACTTCCCCAAATAATGGTATTATAGAAAAAAGCGGTCAGCGGATAAGCGGCGTTTTTCCCCGTTGTTTCGTCGAAATAATTGCTCGACAATACAATCGTTTCGTCGTTCGAATTTCCCCAACCCGTTTCGAGACTGCTGACGTATGCGTTGGCGATCGTACAATGCGTAAATTGGTATTGACCGCCAGTCAAATCCAGTAGAGCATCTTTTGCGTTGCTGAACTCACAATTTTTGGCCTCGATCTGGCAATTCAGCGCATGGATCAAGACGCCTTTGACGTTGGTCATCACCACATTTTCCATTTTTATTTTCGACTGGGAAGCATCTGACAAACCGAAATCCAGCCCATATTTTCCATTTCGAATGTATACATGATTCCATTCATTTCCATAACTACTCGATTCAAACCGAATTCCACCCCATTGACCCGGAATTAAATCATACGGAATGTCCAACAGATAATCGAAGCGGTCGCCCCGGACAACAATCGGATTTTCGAATGTTCCTTCCATTTGAAGTGTTCCCCGAACAATGATTTCGGCGTTGCTATGCATATAAAAAGTAGTTCCTTCTCTTATCTTCACTGTAGCTCCTTCGCTGATTACCAAGCTATCGTAAATGAGGAAGGGTTTATCATTGCTGAGTATGGAATCGGAAAAAATAGTTTCGCCCTTCCACATTACGGCATCTTGCGAAGCAGCTTTCAAAATCACTTCTTGACGAACGCCATTAGTGACGAAAAGGATGCGGTCGCTCAAGGATACCGGTTGGCTGGAAGCGTTTTCAGATGGTTTGGCATTTACCAATACATAGATGCTGTCGTTGCCGCGAATTTCCACATCGCTAAAACTTGAACCGGCCCTTCCGTCTACATTGATTCGAAAAGGGCTTTTCTCTCCGTTTTCGAGATAGATAGAAGATATCAATAAAGGTTTGGCATGGGTATTGTAAATCATAAAAGTTTGAAATGGAGTATTAACGGTCGATAGGATCGTATCAAAGGCCACTGTATCCTTTGAAAAAGCCAGCCGATCGTTGGGATTCGTCGAATAATGATCGAATTCATCATTGCAGGCAAAAAAAATAAAAGCCAGCCAAAAAGCGAGTGAAATAGAAAACAACTTATTCATATTCTTTTCAAACGGTTTTTGTCTGGCTTTATTGCATGCAGAAGCGGGAGCCGGTAAAAGCTCCCTCTCCTTTACTCGTTTTTAAATATTAATTCGCCCCCCTTTGCATCAATCACAATGGGTTTTTCGTAATTGATTTTTCGGGCTAAAATATCTTTAGAAAGTGGATTCAACAGATATCGCTGAATCGCCCGTTTCACCGGTCGCGCCCCAAACTGTGGATCGTAGCCTTCTTCAGTCATCAAATCAAGAGCGGCTTCCGTAAATTGCAAATCAATACCGTTATCCAGCAATTGCTTTTTCACTTTATTTAATTGCAAAAGAACGATTTCACGGATTTCTTTTTCATCCAGAGGCGTAAACATAATTGTTTCATCAATTCGGTTCAAAAATTCCGGACGAATTGTTTTTTTCAATAAATCCAGTACCTCGTTTTTGGTTTCTTCGATGATTTTCTTTTTTTTCTGAATCACCTCTGGACTTGTCCCTGCAGGCAATTTTTCGAAATTTTCACGAATAATCTGCGATCCCATATTGGAAGTCATGATGATAATGGTATTCTTAAAATTCGCCACCCTTCCTTTGTTGTCGGTCAAACGGCCATCGTCCAATACCTGCAACAAAACATTGAATACATCCGGATGCGCTTTTTCGATTTCATCAAACAAAACGACGGAATAGGGTTTCCGGCGAACGGCTTCCGTCAACTGACCTCCTTCTTCATAACCTACATATCCCGGAGGCGATCCAATTAAGCGCGTCACGCTGAATTTTTCCTGGTATTCGCTCATGTCTATACGGGTCATCATATTTTCGTCGTTGAAAAGATATTCGGCCAAAGCTTTGGCCAATTCGGTTTTACCTACGCCAGTTGTTCCCAGAAAGATGAACGAACCGATCGGTCGTTTTGGGTCTTGTAATCCTGCGCGGCTGCGGCGAATTGCATCTGAAACGGCCTCAATTGCTTCGTCTTGGCCAACGACTCGCTTATGCAATTCTTCTTCTAAATGTAAAAGTTTGTCCGATTCGCTTTGCAGCATTCTTCCCACCGGAATGCCAGTCCACCGCGAAACAACTTCTGCAATATCGTCTGCATCTACTTCTTCCTTAATCATGGCGTTTTGCCCTTGCATAGCGCTTAATTCTTTTTGGAATTTTTCGATTTCATCTTCTTTTTGGCGCATTAAACCGTAACGAATTTCGGCTACTTTCCCATAATCGCCTTCCCGTTCGGCGCGTTCGGCGCGATATTTCAAATCTTCGATCTCAATTTTATTTTGCTGAATCTTATTGATAATTTCCCGCTCCGATTCCCATTTGGCTTTCACTCGAGATTCTTCTTCCTTGAGATTTGCAATATCCTTGTTCAGGATTTCCAACTTATTATCGTCTTTCTCCCGCTTAATAGCTTCCCGTTCAATTTCCAATTGCGTAATTTTGCGGATAATTTCGTCTAAAGCTTCGGGAACGGAATCTACCTGCAACCGCAAACGGGCAGCCGCTTCATCCATCAAATCAATGGCTTTGTCCGGCAAATAACGATCTGTAATATAGCGGCTCGATAATTGTACCGCAGCAATGATCGCATCATCTTTGATGCGGATTTTGTGATGATTTTCGTATTTTTCCTTCAATCCGCGCAAGATAGAGATCGCGTCCGTTTCGCTGGGCTCTTCAATCAATACTGGTTGGAAACGCCGTTCCAGAGCCTTATCTTTCTCAAAATACTTTTGATATTCATTTAAGGTGGTCGCGCCGATCGCACGCAATTCGCCTCTCGCCAAAGCCGGTTTCAAAATATTGGCTGCATCCATAGCGCCTTCTCCTCCGCCGGCGCCTACCAATGTATGGATTTCATCGATAAACAAAATGATTTCGCCATCCGATTGAGTCACCTCATTGATCACCGATTTCAATCGTTCTTCAAATTCGCCCTTGTATTTAGCGCCGGCAATTAAAGCGCCCATATCCAAAGAATAGATTTGCTTGGATTTCAGATTTTCAGGCACGTCGCCGCGAATAATCCGGTGAGCCAGTCCTTCCGCAATCGCCGTTTTGCCCACTCCCGGTTCGCCAATCAACAAGGGATTGTTTTTCGTTCTCCGGCTCAAAATCTGCAACACCCGTCGAATTTCTTCATCTCGACCAATGACCGGATCCAGTTTGCCGGCTCTTGCTTTTTCATTCAGATTGATCGCATATTTCGACAGCGATTGATAGGCGTCTTCAGCCGATTGATTGGTTACCTTGCCGCCTTTCCGCAGTTCCTGGATAGCTGCCATTAAGTCCTTTTCGGTCACTCCGGCATCTTTCATCATCGTCGAAACAGAACTATTTTCCTGAAGTAAAGCCAATATAATGGATTCGACGGAAACGTACTGGTCGCCCATTTTCGAACTGAAATCGATAGCCTTCTGAAAAACGGCATTAGCCCCTCTTCCCAAATACGGTTCTCCTCCCGATACTTTGGGGTAAGAATCTATTTCCCGCTCCAAAATGGAATTGAAATTTTGCATGTTAACGCCCATTTTTTGAAATAAAAATTGGGCAACGCTTTCTGCTTCACTCAATAAGGCTTTCATAATATGAGCTGGTTCGATAGCCTGTTGATTTTTCTGACGAGCCAAATCGATGCTTTTCTGAACAACCTCTTGCGCTTTTATTGTAAAATTGTTAAAATTCATCTTTTAATTTCTTTTAATTTTTATCCTTTTTTAGATTGTCTAATTCGAATTATCTCCCACAAAGTACTTGCCAAGATTTTAAATGCGACAAAATGGCAGATTTATTAAACTTATTTTGTAGTCAACAATTAGTTTGGCTTGTTCCGCAAAAGTGGTGTTTTTTGGAAGGCTATAGCGCTTTTTCCTGTGCGCGTGAGCCGATGTTCTTTCTTATTCAACAAAATAAATATTTTTAAATGATTATATATGTAATTCTTTATTTTTTTAATGATTTTTTTGTATGTTTATTATTTTTTTGTTACCTTTGTAACATTTTAAGATAATATATAAAATTATATACACATGAAAACAATAAAAATCTTTGTTATTTTTTTTTGGGGAATCCAGTTCTCATCATATACTCAAACGCCGGTCACATTTGGCGATGCAGTATTTACTGGTAAAGTGGGAGTCAAAGTAACTAATCCATCAAAGGAATTGGAAGTAAATGGAACAATTAAAGCAAATTCTTTATCTTTAAACGGCAGTAGCGAGGTAATAGGTTCTGGTGATATCGGAAGTGCTGTTAGTATTGTCAATTCAAGCAAAACACAGGTCGGACAAGCCAAAGAGTGGAAGATATATAATATGAGCGGAAGCACGTATGGCAATTCACTCCAATTTTGGGTTTATGGTTCGGGGAACTTGGCTCAGAGTAAACTAATTATAAATGATAACGGTAATGTAGGGATTGGAAAGACTCCGAGTGTTCGACTGGATGTTGAAGGAAAAATAAAAGCGCAAGAATTAGAACTAACGGGGAATATCAAAGCAGCCTCTTTGTCTTTAAACGGCAATAGCGAGGTAATAGGTTCCGGAGATATCGGAAGCGTCATCAGCATTGTCAATTCAAGCAAAACACAGGTTGGACAAGCCAAAGAGTGGAAGATATATAATATGAGCGGAAGTACGTATGGCAATTCACTTCAATTTTGGGTTTATGGTTCAGGAAATTTGGCTCAGAGTAGGCTAATTATAAATGATAACGGTAATGTAGGAATTGGGGTTGGAAATCCTGTTAATAAGTTAGAGGTTAACGGTACTATTCGATCTAAAGAAATAAAAATAGAAACAGGGTGGGCAGATTATGTCTTTTCCAAAGATTATCAATTGTTGCCATTGACTGAACTAAAGCAATATATTGTCGAAAACAAACATTTACCCGGGATGCCGACCGAAACGGAAGTAAAAGAGAATGGAGTTAATCTGGGAGAAATGCAGGCAAAATTGCTTCAGAAAATAGAAGAACTTACCCTCTATGCGATTCAGCAGCAGGAAATGATTGATAAGCTGAATGCTAAGATTGAAGAAATGGAAAATAAAAAAAAGTAGGGCCATGAAAAAGAGTATTTTTATAATTGCTGCAATTTTGCTGATATCGGTAATAATTTTTTCTGCCTGTAATTCTTTTTTAGAAAACGAGGGAGATTTTTCAGGCGGAAATTTCCCAAAAGTATATTCAGCAGAAGAAGGACGATTTGATGTAAATGAAACAGAATTTGTAACGATGAAAATATCGCCTGAAAGCGGTCTAATTAATTCAGATGTCAAATTGATAATTGAGAATCATACAAAAGGAGTCTTAATGTATGGTACCTACTATTCTGTGGAATATTTTGATAAAGAAAATTGGATGCAAATTCATTTAGATAATATAGCATTTGAAGATATTGGCTTTAGTCTATTTGTCTGTGAAACAGTAGAAAGAGGATTTATTAAATTATCATTGATTGAAGAGAATAATAATGGTAAAAAAGGAAGATATCGGGTGGTTAAACATTTTCGATTATCATATAACTTCCAAGATCCTTGGAGAGAAATAGATAGCCGCTTTGATTTATATATAGAATTTGAAATTAAATAAAATAATGATTATGAAACGAATCATATTAATTTTGTTTTTAGGATTTTTCTGTTGTGCAATAAAAGCGCAGATTAGTACGGAAGAAATTCCATACAGTTGGAGTAGAAGCAAGGGAGAAATAACGAAACAAAAAATGCCCGTAGTGACATTACCTCATCTTGATATAGAAACCATTAATAAAGAAGATTCGGAGAATGATGCTTTGGGAGGTTCTCCTGTCCGTTTTGGCTTTTCTCACGATGTTAATCTCAATTTATCAAACTCTGGTGTTTGGCAAGCAACATCCGAGGGCGGTCGTTTATGGAATTTGAGGATATATAGTCCGGATGCTCTTTCTTTGAATTTATTATATGATAAATTTTGGTTGCCCGACGGAGCAAAGTTTTTCATTTATTCCGAAGATATGAAACAATATATAGGAGCGTTTACTTCAGAAAACAATAAAGGAGATAAGGAAAGAAAAAATATCATAGGCTTTGCCACAGGTTTTTTATATACAAACAGTATTGTTTTAGAATATTATGAGCCAAATGGAATTAAAGATAATGGCATTATTTCGATAGCTCAAGTTGTTAGTGGATACAGATATGTTTATGATATTCTAAGAGAAGAAAATCAACTAAGGCACAACATTACAGAATTAACTTGTCATAATGACGTTAATTGCGCTGCAGGTAACGGTTATGAAAACGAAAAAAATGCTGTCGCTCATATAGTAATGGGGAATTATATTTGTACAGGATCCCTTCTTAATACAACTGCTAATGATAATCGTCCTGTATTCCTTTCTGCAAATCATTGTTTTGCGGGAGCAGCAAATACTATGCAATGGATTTTTTATTGGAATTATGAAGCTCCATGCGGCAATGTGGTTAATAGAGATCCTAATAAATCTACAGCAGGAGCTACAGTATTGGCAAACAGTGGAATTGGAGATTTTTTGTTATTATGTCTAAATGAAAATCCGGCAATGAATTCAAATATATCTGTTTACTATTTAGGTTGGGATAGAACGGCCAGTGCAGCCACAAAGGGAGCCGGTATTCACCACCCCAATGGCGCACAAAAAAAAATATCTCTCACTAATTCTGTAGTAAATCATCCTAATTCAATTATTTGGTCTGATGGATCTTCAGCGGCGAATACTCATTGGAAAGTTAATTTTAATAATGGTACTACAGAAGGAGGCTCTTCAGGTTCGCCATTATTAAATCAAAACAAGCGGGTTGTAGGTCAATTACATGGAGGAAATAGTGGTTGTCCACCCAATGCTATTAAATACTATGGCCGCTTTGATGTTTCATGGAATGGAGACGGAGCATCAAGTAGAAGCCTGAAAGACTGGCTAGACCCATTGAATACAAATGTAACTTATTTGAATGGCACAAATTGTAATATAGTACTCAACAATAAGGCCTATAATTTAGGCACATACTCAATTGGAGGGTGCACTGTTGAAATTTCCAATACAACAATAGAACCCAATGCGACAGTTAGGATACATGGTCAGCAATCAGTAGTTCTTAAACCCGGTTTTTATGCAAAAGCAGGGTCAAATGTAAGAATTACTGCGGGAGGGGGAATAGCGAATAGAAATACAGACAACTTGATAGATTATGATAATGAAGATACTATTTCTATGCGAAATAATTTAGAATTGGCTGCAAAAACCACAGAAATTAACATTAACAATGGGGATGTGATTATTTATCCAAATCCCAATAATGGAAATTTCACAGTGAAAATGATTGGAGAAATACAACCCTATACTGTGGAAATTTTTAACAGTTCTGGAGGCTTGCTTGGCCATGTCAACTGCAATGATGAAACCGTAAACATAAATCGTGCTGATTTAAATACTGGAATTTATTATATCAAAATAACAATGGATGGAAAAATAACTGTTAAAAAAATTATTGTGCAATAATGGTTTTACTTATTTTTAATTCGTTCGAAATGCTAATTTCTAAAAATGGAACACTGCAGTAAATCTTCTTAATTTCAATCAGGGAGGTTTACTTTCAGGCGTTTATTTTGTGAAATTAACGATTGAAATTAATACTGTAATTAAAAGAACGATGATTAAATAACTTCAAAAAAAGTAAAATGAAAACAATTCAATTAATTACATTATTCGTCCCTCTCTTTACATTGCTAAGTTGTGAAAACACAATGGAGAGTAAGCGGAAAAGTAAAGATTTCCAGCAAAAAGAGTGGAAAGTGCACTGTGTAGTAAACAGAAACAATCAGTTTTATCCTTTTGGCCTCATTGGAAAAATGCTTATTTTTGAAATTTTAAAATGATACGTGTTTTATTAAGGAAGTATTGTTATATGCGGTTGTCAGGAATGGACAGAAGTATATAATTCATTGGATTATCAAAGAAATTTTGATGAACAATTATTATATGGTTTAACGATGTAACGCATCATGTTTGTAATGGTAATCAATTGACTTTTAGTGGATATAATAATAAAGAAGTAGTATTTAACGTTGTCATTGATGACTTAGAGAAATGAGAAAAAACTAAAGTAATTTCAGAAATTTTGACTTATAGCTTGGGATGTAAAAAATTTTGACGCATATATTACATTTCTTTCATTCTATCTTTCAAACCGGCTGAAAACGGTCTATGGTCCAAATCAGGCTCAGCAAAAGCAACAAATACAAATAAATGATTCGCTTTTTCAACAAAAGTAAAAGTAACAGCGCAATCGAAAGCAGTAAGGCCGTAATTTCCCAATCATTCATTCCGGAAACGGAAATAGAACTGTAGGAAAAGGCATCCAACGATTGAACGATCGAAATGAAAAAGTCCAAGGCTTTATTCAAAGGAAACATAAGCCAATGGATTGTTCCAAACAGAAATTGAATAAAGAGGGAAGCAGGGATTAAAAATAAGAGAAGAGCTGATAAGGGAATCAGTAAAATGTTGGTTAATAAGAAAATAATAGGAATTTGGCGAAAATAGTAAACAGAAAGCGGCAAAACGCCGAGTTGTGCAGAAATTGAAACAGAACACAAATCCCAAAGATACCGGAGAATGGGATTTTTCGATTCATACAGCCCCGTCCAATATGGCTGGATCAAAACGATGGATAGAACGGCTGCAAAACTTAATTGGAATCCGGCATCGAACAGGTACAGAGGATTGAATAACAACATGAAAAAAGCGGCAATGGCTACCGTGTTCAATGTAAAGGTTTGATAGAAAATAGCGTTTCCGATTCCCCAAATACTCAACATCAGGGCGGCGCGAACAACGGACGGCGAAAATCCAGTGAGAAGAGCAAACCCCCAAATCAATGGAAAAAGAATCAATTGCTTGATTATCCTTCCTTTTTTAGAATTTCCGATAAAAGAAAGTATAAAGTAAAGCATTCCAAAAAGGATAGAAAAATGAGTGCCGCTGATGGCTAAGATATGCGCAGCGCCAATGCGGGCAAACGATTGTTGCAAATCTTTGTCGATCTCGTTCCGGTAACCCAACAGAAGAGCGGCCGCAATGGCATAAGAGGAACGGTCCGGAATCATCTTCTGTAAACGAGCCAACAAATCTTTTCGAATGGATAAGGATTTAATAGAAAGAGAAAAAGAATGTTTGTTTTCCTTTTCCAAACGCCAAGCTTCTCTACGAATAAAACCGGTTGCGGCAAAGGAATGTTTCCGCAAGTAAACCGGCGGCTTTTCCAGCAAACCATCAAACAAAAGGTAATCGCCTGCGATGATCTTTTCAGACAAAGTATCTTTGGGAATGTAAATAATTACCTTTTTATCAACAACTTGCTTGTATAGGGATTCGTCCGCCGAAACAATCTGGATTTTACACAAATACGTTTTTGGTTTGACTATAGGTTCTTCGATTACTTGTCCTCTGTATAAATGATTGGCGGGTTTCGTATTCCATGCCGATTTCTCCCATTCGAATTTTGTCGTCCAAATAGCTATCGCAAACAACAAGAAGGAAAAACCCAAACCAAACAAAAAACGAAAATCGTATTGCTCGTTTCCTTTCAGAAAATAAGACGCTGACAGAAAAAGAATCGAAAGAGACAAAAGAAAAAAAAGAACAACCGGTGGAATATCTTGGTATATTTGAATAACGATGCCCAAGATAAAAAGCAAAAGCGGACGTAGAAAAGGCGTTTGGCGTAATAATTTCATAAAGGTATTGGAAGAAAAAGATAGATCGAATTCGCAACAATGAACTTTGCTTCAAGAAGCCAACATTTTCATTCTTTTTATTGTGTCTACCGGATCAGACGCTTTGAAAATGGTATCGCCGGCCACCAGCACGCGAGCTCCGACTTCCAACATGTGTTTTCCTCTTTCCATATTCATTCCGCCGTCGACCTCTATTAAAACATCTAAACCCTGTTTTTTTATCATTTTATCCAACCGCAACACTTTATCGTAGGCTTGGAAAATAAATTTCTGACCGCTAAATCCGGGATCGACCGACATGATGAGTACCATGTCCAATGCTTCCAGAATATCGGTCAAGACTTCCACCGGCGTGTGCGGATTGAGCGCTACGCTTGCTTTCATTCCGGCTTCTTTTATCTTCATCACGGTGGCATGCAGATGGGGACAGGCTTCGTAATGGACGCTTAAAGAACTTACTCCCAAATCGCGGAATTGGGGGATAAACTTTTGCGGATCGATCATCATCAAATGAACATCCATCGGTTTAGTAGCGCTATTTGCTACCGATTTGATTATCGGAAATCCGATTGAAATATTGGGAACAAAAACGCCATCCATCACGTCCAGATGTAACCAATCGGCTGCACTGTTATTGATCCGTTCGATTTCGTCTCCCAACCGGAGAAAATCCGCAGACAATAGAGAAGGGGCTACTAAATGTGACATAAATAGAAAAACATCAAATTTTCCATTCTTTTAATTATTCTATTCCTTAATTAAGCAGCATCCCCGACAAACGAGCCGGCAGTTTTCGTTCTGCATGATAGGTATATGCAAATTGCGTCACAAACCTTATCGCTTCCTTACGGGGAGCAAAGAAATTCGTAGATTTTTCATCCCTCATTATACCGCAGCATTCTTCTCTTTTCTCTTGAGTAAACTTCTGATACATAGGCAAACTAATTATTGTTAACTATGTATTAAAAACGAATGCTTATTCAATATATTGCATGCAACGGAATAATTTTAATCTACGGTCAAAATCATTTTTTTCTCTTCGGCTATTTTGCGCATGTTCAGTATAGCATAACGCATGCGCCCTAACGCCGTATTAATACTCACCCCCGTAATATCAGCAATATCTTTGAAACTTAAATCCTGATAGTAACGGAGTATTAACACTTCTTTTTGGTTATCTGGGAGATAATCAATCAGTTTTTTTACGTCCGATAATATTTGTTCTTTGACAATTTCATCTTCGACAGTCCCGTCAGACAATTTATGATTGTTTAACAAATCCACTTCACATTCGTTATTGGATATGGTTTGTTCATTTTTTTCCTGACGATAATTATCAATGATCAAATTATGAGCAATTCGATTGATCCATGCACGAAATTTACCATTTTCGGTATAGCGTCCCTGCTTGATAGTCATGATTGCTTTCACAAATGTTTCCTGAAAAATATCTTCGGCTATTTCCCTGTTGCGCACAATAAAAAAGATATAAGAATATATGCTATTTTTATATCTATTCAAAAGAACCTCAAACGCTGTATTATTGCCGTGTGCATAAGCAATAACTAGCTCTTCATCAGTCATTTGTTTTAAATAAATCATTACTTTTGTCTTAAATTTAGTTTAAGAGTAATGGTAATCAATAGGCAAATCTGTTTAATTATTAGACATATAATTATCTATGCAAAGTAAAGAATTATTTAAATCAATTGCAACTTTTCGACGATAAATTTAATAGTAAGATTCCTTATAAAAATAACAAGAAAATGAAGAGTTCTTTTTCTTTGCATTCAATAATTCCCGTATTTTTTCGAACAATTCTTTCAATTTCGTCTCAAAATAACGGGCAGGGAGGGGACTTTCGTTCATACCTCCATGATAAAGGTCGTCCCTGATTTCGGAAATTTGTGCAAACAATGACGACCATTCCTCAATATTGTAAAACGATTCTAAATAATCGATCAATTTTTGTTCAACCTCCGAACGTCCTTTTTGGAAACGCTCGTTAAAAGAAGACCGGTCAAACCGATGATTCAAATACATCTCAACATAATTTCGCTGATTTTTGTCGTCATAATTTTTCAGAAAATAAGAAATGATTCCTTCTTGAAGTAAATTGAAACCCTCTTGAATCAGTGACTTTTTTATACACCATTGGACTGCTGTCAGCATATTTTCTTCTTCGTTTTTTCCTTGTTTTTCCTGAATCGCCTCTTTCAGCTTCACCCAGACAAGATCCAAAGGAGGCGCTAAACGTTGTTGCAGGGAAGTAATCAATTCCAATATCCGGTTGTAATCGCGTCCTTCTATCAACAGTTTAGCGCGATTGGTCGCTATATTCAAACGAAGATTTTCGATGCAAACATTCAATTCCCTTATTTTTTCCGTTATCTCGTTCAGATTGTACGATCCATTCAGTACGGATGTAAAATGTTTTTCGGTCATTTGATTCAATCGTTCGATATTTCCGAAACAGATAAAATCGCTGGCAGCTTCCGACCAATTCTTAACTTCGGAAAAAGCGGTTAAATTGAGTGGCGCTTGATCTTTACGACTGCAATAAATTGATCGCAATTGAATGTTTTTCAGAAATCGGGCGTATGGAACCACAAAGGCAAGCAACATTTCCACTTCTTGCGGACAAGAATAAATATCGATCATTACCTCATCGTTATCTTGAAAAACATCGTATATCGTATGGTATATTTCCCATAGTTCCGTACCATTATTTCCTTCCGGGATAGCTAATTGGATTATAGGAACAGGCAATGTCCATTTTATTTTGATTCTCTCGTTTCCGGATTGACTGAAAATATATACGCAATCTTGGTTACTCCAATCCGCGCATAATTGCGCTATCAGAGGAGGAATTTGAATGGATTGATTAGAAAAGCCCAAAAATATTTTTCTTGCCATTTTTTTATCTTTTTTATATAACACAAAAAAGAAGAAAATGGTTTTCAAATAAGCGCTCTTTTCTTTCTCGAAACAGAAGAAGGACAAAGGGTATGTTCGCCTTACTGCAACAAACTTCGACCGCATCTTTGTGTCTGCGTAGTCGCCTTTTTCAAAGCGGATGTTCGCATTCTTAGAATAGCCCTGACCGTTGGCCAACCATCCGCAGGAGAAAAATAAAAATCAATAAGAATAAATTCTTCCTACAAGTTTATTTTCATCAATATCGTATCTCCTGCGTTCTTTTCTCTCCAACAAATTACCGAAGTATAGCTTCCAAAAATTTGCTATTGGAAACAAATTTGGAGAATTCTACATCTTTCAAAGCTTGCGTGGCTATTTGCGGATCCAGCGACACCGCTTTTTTCAAATTATCTGCAACGTTGCTCAAATTATTGGTTCTCGCGCCTACAATCGCTTTCAGATAGTAGGTGACGGCATTGGGATTGTCGATGGCATTCAAAGTGTTTTGCGCTTTGTTGTAATTTTTTGCCATGATTTGCGCTACCGCTGCATTATTGTTGATGGTTTTACCAAACGATTGCTCTCCTTTGGCATAATTACCTTCTAAAACAGCGAGATATCCCATTGCGTTGCCCAGTTCGGGAACACCGGCTGCGTTTCCGAAAAATTGCTCTGCTTTGTCTTTATCTCCTTGCGAAAGAGCGATTAAACCTAAGTTCAGATTGGCTTCCGGAAGGCCGCCTGCCATTTGATTGGCTTGATTGAAGAGCGATTCGGCTGTTGTAAAATCATTTTTGATATAGGCAATTACTCCCAAGTTGTTGTATCCGCGCGGGTCGCGAGGATACAGTTCGGTTACTTTCTTATAAATAAATTCTTTATCCTTTACCGAAGAGATAATATCCGCAGCATAAAGCAATTCTTCTACATTCAACGATTGAGGATTGGAAAGTGCGGTCGACACCAATTCATCGTCCGATTTGCCGATGATTTCGATTGTGGCGGTTAGTCGCGAACGGCGCAATTGCGGAAGAATTTCTTCTGTCAACGCAGAATAAACGGCAGAAATATTTTTAATTTCACGTTCCCTTTGTTCGGAATCGGTATACATGGAAAGAACGCGGAGAATCAGATTTTTGTCCTGAATGTTGGATTTTTCTACCAATTCTTTGAAGCCTTCCCAGTCTTGTGCCGTATAGCGGGTATTGATGACCGTATTGGCATTTTTCAGTTCCTGCGACAAATATTTTGAGGTATTGATTTCCCGTTGTTCGGCTAACTTTTCATTCAATTTATAACCTCCATCGGGAGAAGCATACGAGGCCACTTCAATTTCGACGGGTTTCCCCGCGGAAGACGCTTCTTCGACTTTGTTTTTCCAATCGCTTACTTCTGTTTTATTCAGTTCGCTGGCACGAAGTTCAGCTTGTTGGATTAAGAACATGATGTTTGTGTTGTAAGCTTCTTTGAGCATTCGCTGGAAACGATCGGCGGCAATAGCAGGGGTTTCTGCATTTAAATTAAGCAAAGCGGCGGTAGCCAATACTCCGTCGCCAATCATTACCTCGGGAAGCTCAACCGTTTTATTCCCTCTTTTTGCTTTGAAGGTAAGGTATAAATGCGAGCTTTGCATTTCAGGTACATAATCGAAACTTGATTTTATCACTACATTGGCTCCTTCTTTTTGCGGAATGCTCTGGCCGTTGCCTGCTACTTTTTCTCCCTGAAAAGAGTAAGAAGTTCCCCACGCTTCCCCTTCTTCGTAACGGAGAATCGGAATAACCGTCAGATTTAGATTTTTGTCGAACCAATCGGCCGGAAAGGTAGCATGAATGGTTGCCGGAACTTTCCCTGCAACTAATTCTAATGGTTGAGGTTCAGCTTTTACATACCTCGAAGCCAATGGCGTTAAATTGCTTTTGCAGGAAACAAGGATTCCTATCGTGATCGATATCATTAAGATCAATGTGAGTTTTTTTTTCATGACTAAATTTTAGATTTGAATTGTTTATGGATATAATTTTTGATTGAAATGATAGGTGCAAATATAAAAAAATGAAATCTAATAAACAAATTTTCCTACAGATACTTCATTTCCCTGCACAACGCGCGCAATACCTACCGTTCCCGCGGGCTGTTTTTGCAGCGTAACAGAATGCTCTCCTTTCGCGAGCGCAATCGTCTGAATCAGACGACCGGTTACCGCATAGACCGATACGCTTCCGCTTTCCAGCGATTGATCGTTGAAAGTCAAGCGATTTTCACTTCTCAAATACTCAATTTTTGTTTTCTCCTCTTTTACAATGGGAGTTAGCGAATCGTAGTTGTATTGCAAAAGTGGTTGGATCGCAAGAGAAGTCGAAATAGGATAGGTAGAATATTCTGTGGCTTTCGTCCATTGCGTTCCATTTTTGATCCAGGCTGTATTCGCAGCTTGCGAATTCAAAACAGAATTGTAAACGACAAATCGCTGTTGATCTGAATAATTGATTTTATAAGCCACATAAAATTTTTTGCTTACCGTCACGTAATTGTTGAAAGCAACAAAACATTCGGTAGGAACCGATGAGGTATTTTTGTTGACATAACTGAAACCCCGCGAGGATGCGGCATAATTCTGATATTGAGGATTAAATGATTGTGTAGCAATCAATTGTTGGGGAAAAGAAGCCCCTTCGTAAACGTGTATATCCACTCCCGAAATGGAAGCAAAAGGCATGGAAGGGATAAACAAATAAACGCCGGATAAAACGCTTGGATTGCCCAAATTGAATTCTTCGGCAAATTCCAGAACATTCAGGTCGCTGTTGCCAAACACGAACCCTTTGTGGGGCGAAGCATATTCCGTAACCGCTAAGCGGTCGTCCTTATTGTAATTGGCATTGGATATGCGAAAAAATGGACTCTTTTCGTTGGGGTCTAATCCTTTTAGCTGGGAAACGCCCGTATTGCGCGGATCTAAATACGTTTTCAGTTGATTTTCCGGATCCGCTGTTTCCCATCCCCTGAAAAAGGCGGCAAAATAATCGACTCCTCCATTTGGAGAGGAACCCTTGCAATAGGATTGCCCTCCCGACAACGTCGCTATGATCCGATTGTTTTTATCGAACAAAGGAGAGCCGGAAGAACCTCCATACGTAGAACCGATAGCCCATCCCGAAATTTTGAAATGCGACAATCCGTCGAAAGCAATAGGATAGGGCGAACTTATCTGAAGATTTCCGCTGCATAATCCATATTTTTTTACGGCGGCGGAAGGATGATGCAAATTAAAGAACGGCGGATCATTTCTATTCGGATCAATGTTCCATCCCGCATAATATACATTGTAATAAGAGGGGGGACATTCCTGAAATTCCAACAGAGCAAGGTCTTTTCTTTCGACAATCGCCCTTACGCGGGTGATCGCCATCGACATTTCTTCTGCGGCTTTCATGTTATTTCCGCAAATCGGGCGATCGTAATTGAAAAAGGCGACAATCGTTCCCGCTTGCGCGACGTAAAAATCCCTCGTTTGAGAAGTTCCTTCCTCAAGGTCTCTATTCAGGCAATGAACAGCCGTCAGCAAATAAGGCGTTTCGTCGTTTTCGGTATTGTTGATCAGCGATCCTGTACAAGCCGTCGTTCCATTGATCATCAGCAAAACAACGGAACGTACAATGTTTCCGTCTATGTCTGAACACAATGCATCGGGCATGCATGCAAAGTCGTTTACAGCGTCGGTCGACGGTTCGCGCCGCAGGACATCGCGGTAATCGTGATTGACTTCCCCTATGGTTAACTGTCCTTCAAATTCGGCATCAGCAGGCTCGGAATACTCGATTGTAAGGGCGTCGCCCGCTACCGGCCGCACCGGCAAAATATTTTCGGACGAATTGTTCCGGTAATCGAAAGCGCCGATCACATGCGAATGATCCGCATTGTATACAAACAATTGTCCTCCTCGCGGAAGATTAAACCGCGTGAACAGCACATTGATCGAATAAGCGTCTTTTGAACGAATGTTTACCTGCCATACTTTGGTTCCATCCGCTAAGACCCATTCTTTTCCGTCTTTTCCTTTTTCAATATTTGTATAAAATTTATAAGCAAAGGGATAACTTCCCCGCATGTTTTGCTCGTTGATTTCGTCCATCCGTAAAACAGAATCCAAATCAAAAGCAGGCATTTCAATGTATTCGAAATCGCTGGAATTTCGCAGTGTATAGGCTTCTAAGAAAAGAGGAGTTCCCCCATGGCTAATTTGAGCTTTACCTTCCCAAGATAAAAAAAAACAGACAATCAGTACAAAAAAATTTCTCTTTTTCATAGGATACTCTAAATATGTTTCTGCAAAGTTACTTATTTTTGAAAAGAATGACAATAAAGCGCCTGAAATAATTCGGCGCGACACTGCTTTAGCATGAAAAATGAAAAACACGTAGCGCTTTTTAAAAATTTTGTTCTATGCCCGTTTATTGAAATATAATAATTAAGTAAAAAATTAGTTTAAACAAAAAATTAGGATTAAATGAGCCGTTATTGGGGAGGAATTTTAGTATTGCTTCTTGTTTTTTTGCCGTTTTCCTGCAAAACGGCAAAATTGAAACATGCCGTTGAAAGGGAAGAAAGAGGAGAATATTTCGAAGCCGCTCAGATCTATCGGAAAGTATATGGAAAAACTTCTTCCAAAAAAACGTATTTGCGGGGAAGTATTGCCTTTCACATGGGGGGATGTTATCGAAAAATCAATAATTCTTCGCGAGCATTAAGCAGTTATACGAATGCAATTCGATACAAATATATTGATAGTACCGCTATTTTGTATCAAGCGCAAATGATGCAGAAGTTGGGGAGATATGCCGAAGCCGGCAAACAATACCGAGCATTTCTGACAATCGTTCCAGATTATCCCTTGGCATTGAGCGGAGTGGCGGCCTGCGATTCTGCTCCGGAATGGAAAAAACGATCCAGCCGTTATGTTATAAAGAAAATGGACCGAATGAATTCGCGCGAAGGAGAATTTTCTCCAATGCTTTACGGGGACGGATACGACCAGTTGTATTTTTCCTCCTCCCGCAAGGAGGCCGCAGGCGACGGAAAAAGCGCTATTACAGGAGTCAAAAACAATGATTTTTTTGTGGTTAAACAAGACGAAAAAAAACAATGGCAAAAACCGGAACGAATCGAAAGCGGAGTCAATACTGAATTCGACGAAGGAACTTCTTCTTTTTCTTCGGACGGTTCGTTGATGTATTATACTTACTGTTCGGAAGATCCGGAAATTTCGCGTACAGCGGAAATTCGCGCATCTTCCCGTTCAGGCGCAGAATGGGGGGCAGGAAATCGGCAGGAAATATTTAAGGATACTACGGTGATGGCGGCTCATCCAGCAGTGGGGGCGGACGGGTATTTGTATTTTGTTTCAGATAAGCTGGGCGGTTATGGAGGAAAAGATATATGGAGAGTTTCAATCGACAAAATAGGCGTTAGCTCTCCCGAAAATTTGGGACCGGATATCAATACCCCCGGCGACGAAATGTTTCCTTACATGCGGATCGACAGCGTTCTTTATTTTTCGTCCGACGGACATCCCGGAATGGGAGGTTTGGATATCTTCAAAGCTGTTTATAAGCGAGGAAAATGGAGGATAGAGAACCTGAAATCGCCGATCAACAGCATGGGCGATGATTTTGGCATTACCTTCATGGGAACAAAAGAATCCGGTTTTTTCAGCAGCAACCGGAATGACAATCGCGGCGCCGATCATCTCTATTCGTTCGATTTACCGGGCATTCATGTTTGGGTCGAAGGCTGGGTGCTTGATCGCGAAGAAGAAGAAATAAAAGGCGCAAGCGTACGAATTGTAGGAAAAGACGGATCGAATCAACGAATTTTTGCTCGTGCCGACGGTACTTATTCAATGGAAGTTGTTCCGGGAATGGAATATGTAATGATGGGAAGCGCCCCTGGATTTCTCAATCAAAAACAAATCCTGCAGATAGATGACGAAGAGAAAAACGAGACCTATTATATTGATTTCTATCTCCCTTCGGTTTCCAAGCCGGTGGTGATCGAAAATATTTTTTACGATTTTAATAAAGCCACTTTACGGCCGGAATCCCAAAAAGCGTTGAACGAACTGGTAGCCATGCTGAACGACAATCCGAATGTAACCATCGAATTGTCCGCTCATACCGACCGGATCGGATCCGATGCCTACAACGAAACACTTTCGCAACGAAGAGCCCAATCGGTGGTCGATTATTTAATACGGAAAGGAATTGATTCCGATCGTTTGGAAGCCAAAGGATATGGAAAATCGACTCCGAAGACAGTGACCAAAAGCGTGGCCGAAAAATACGATTTTCTTCCGGAAGGACAATTATTGGACGCTTCGTTTATCGAGACATTAACTCCTGTTCAGCAAGCAATTGCTGATCAAATCAACCGTAGAACGGAATTTAGAGTGCTGAGTCTGGATTATCGGCTGATGTAATTTTTGCAGATGTTTCCCTTTGTTTGTTTCTGGGATGATGTTCCAATATTTCGCTTCGCAAAAAATCGCGGTCTAAATGGGTATATATTTCTGTCGTGGTTATTTTTTCATGACCCAGCATGGCTTGAATCGCTCGTAAGTTGGCTCCTCCTTCCAACAAATGGGTGGCAAAAGAGTGGCGGAAAGTATGGGGGCTGACTTTTTTCCGGACTCCTGCTTCTTCAGTATATTTTTTGACCAAATGAAAAATCATGATGCGGGAAAGCGCCGTTCCTCTCCTGCTTAAAAATAAAATGTCTTCAAATCCTTTTTTGATGGGAATTCGATGCCGGTCGATTAGATAGAGTTGAATTTCGTGTACAGCCGTTTTCGAAATGGGAACCAACCGCTGCTTTCCACCTTTTCCATTCACTTTAATAAATCCTTCGTCGAGATACAAATCGGAAAAATGGAGACTTGTGAGTTCGGAAACCCGCAAACCACAACTATACAAAGTTTCCAATATGGCTTTGTTTCTTTGTCCTTCCGCTTGCGACAAATCGATTGCGCCAATAATTGCGTTGATCTCATCCAACGTAAGGAAGCAAGGGAGCCGAAGTCCGGTCTTGGGCGATTCGAGCAGTTCGGTCGGATCTTTTTCAATCCAGTTTTCCAACAACAAATAACGGTAGAAAGATTTGATGCCCGAAATAATTCGCGCCTGCGAGCGGGGATGGATACCCATTTCATGCAAACGGATGATCATTTCCTGTAAATCTTCCAAACTTGCTTCTTGTGGAAGTTTTTGCTCGTCGCGAAGATAATCCAGCAGTTTGTTCAAGTCGGCCATATACGCTTCTACTGAATGGCGCGAAAGCGATTTTTCCAACAATAAATGGGTTTGATAGGCATAGATCAGCGAAGGAATATCTTCGTTTCTCATCTTTCTGGATTCAAAATTAAATAAAATGATTAATTTTGCAGCAAAGATACTAAATTGGACGGGAACAATGAAAATTCAGATTATCAATGGACCTAATCTCAATCTTCTGGGGATTCGCGAACCGGAAATTTACGGTTTTTCTTCTTTTGAAGAGTACTTAAAGGAATTGAGAGACCGTTACAAGGAATTTGCGATTACCTATTATCAATCGAACATAGAAGGGGAAATCATCAATAAAATTCATGAAACCGGATTTTCTTTTGATGGAATTTTGTTGAATGCAGGCGCTTACACGCATACTTCGATAGCAATTCACGATGCGGTCAAATCCGTGAAAACACCTGTGATAGAAATACATATTTCTCATATACAGGCGAGGGAGGAATTCCGGCGGCAATCTCTGATTGCAGCGGCTTGTGTGGGAGTGATTTCAGGTTTTGGCTTGGATTCTTACCGCTTGGGGGTGGAAGCATTGATTGGCCGAAAGATTTCTGTACCAACGCATTGAATGGAAGAGTATATATTAAACCATATAGATGAAGAGGGAGAATTGCTTTCGAAATTGAATCGCGAAGCGCATGTAAAATTGCTTCGTCCGCGTATGATTGCGGGACATTTGCAAGGACGAGTATTGAAAATGCTGGTGCGCTTGCTTCGCCCTCAACGGATTTTAGAAATAGGAACTTATACGGGATATGCTACATTGTGTATGGCTGAAGCTTTACCGGAAAGCGGCGAAATTCATACAATTGAGATTGACGACGAAATGGAAGATTTTATTCAGAATCAATTCAATCAATCAGAGTTGAAAAGTAAAATCCGGTTGCATATCGGCGATGCATTGGAAATTATCCCCCGCTTGGAAGGTTATTTCGATCTGGCGCTCATTGATGGGGATAAGCGCGAGTATTGTGAATATTACGATTTGACCTTTGATAAAATCAATCCGGGAGGAGTGATTTTGGCCGATAATACTTTGTGGAGTGGGAAAGTGGCGAACGAACCTCATTCCAGCGATAAGCAAACTCAGGGCATTTTGAAATTTAATGAGAAAATAAAGCGCGACAAGCGCATTGAGAAGGTCATTCTTCCGTTGCGGGATGGACTGACAATTATTTACAAATTATAAATTACGGATATGAATGACATGCGATTGCAAAGAATAGCACGGTTGATACAAAAAGATTTAAGCGAGATATTTTTGTTGCAGACCAAACAGATGCCGGGTGTAATGGTGTCGGTAACAAATGTGCGGATGAGTCCCGATTTGGGTCTCTCCAAAGCATATTTAAGTATATTTCCTTCGGAAAAAGAGAAGGAGATCATGGAGCATATCCTTTCGAACAAAAAATCGATTCGTTACGAACTGGGATTGCGTATTGGCAAACAGGTACGCAGAGTACCGGAATTGGCTTTCTTCCTGGACGATTCCATAGATTATTTGGAAAATATAGATAATCTGCTCAAGCATTGAATCTTTCTCTTTACATAGCGAAACGGTATCTGTTTTCGAAAAAGTCGCACAATGCCATCAATATCATTTCGATGGTGGCTGTTTGCGGCGTAGCCATTGCCACGATGGCAACGGTGTGTACTTTGTCGGTATTCAATGGATTTGAAGTATTGATTTCGAATATGTTCAGTTCGTTTGATCCCGAATTGAAAATAACGCCGGCAAAAGGAAAAGTATTTGATCCATCTACAACGCTTTTTGCGCCGGTATATTCCCTTCCGGAAATAGACGTCATTTCCAAAAGCTTGGAAGACAACGTTTTATTGAAATATGGAGAACGACAGACGCCTGCGATTATGAAAGGCGTTTCCGATAATTTCGGCAAATTAGCGCCGATGAATGAGATTCTTTTTGATGGCGAATTCAGAATTAACGAAGACAGTGCGAGCGAAGAAGATTTTGTTTATGCTAACTTGGGGATTGGAATTGCTAGCCGCCTGGGCATGAATTCCAATTTTGCTTCTGCCTTGGAAATATACGTTCCCAAAAGAAATGCGCAGGTAAATTTGTCCAATCCTATTTCTTCTTTTAACTTAGGCGACGCTTACATCAGTTCTGTTTTTGTGGTGAACCAACCCGTATACGACGATAATTACCTACTTGTTTCCCTCAATTTTGCCCGCAGGTTGCTTGATTATCAAAACGAAGTGAGCGCTTTGGAAATCAAGGTGAAAGAAGGTGCGGACATTCGGACGGTGCAGAAAAAAATACGGCAAATAGTCGGCGACGATTTCTTGGTGAAAGACCGTTACCAACAGCAGGAAGCGGCATTTAAAATGGTCAGCGTCGAAAAATGGGTTACTTTCCTGATGCTGTGCTTCATTTTGTTGATTGCCGTATTCAACATCATCGGTTCGCTATCTATGTTAATGGTTGATAAGCAAAAAGATATTTTTACCCTTCGCAATTTGGGCGCTGGCAACCGACTGATATCGCGAATTTTTCTTTTCGAAGGATGGCTGATTTTGTCCTTGGGCGCCATTGTTGGGATTGTATTGGGCGTTTTGATTTGTCTGGGGCAACATTATTTCGGTTGGCTGCAATTGGGAACGCAGGGTGCGTTTGCTGTCAACGCTTATCCTGTCCGAATAGAAATAGGCGATATAGCCATGCTTTTGCTTGTTGTGTTGACCATCGGTTTCTCGTCCGTGACGTATCCTGTGAGGTATTTATCGCAGAAATGGTTAAAATAACTTGAAACTTAAAAAATAAGGATCGTTTGCCGTCTGCCTGATTCGATTTTTTTTAAAAAAGATCGTTTGCTAATTCAAGGAAATACAAGTATCTTTGCATCCTTAATCATAAAAATATATTTCAATAATGAACATTACAATCCATAACATTGATTCAGTAAATGCCAAAGTGACAGTTGCAGTAACGAAAGAAGATTATCAGACTCAAGTAACGAAAATATTAAAAGATATACGCAAAACAGCCGTTATCGACGGCTTTCGGAAAGGGAATGTCCCGGCATCCCGTATTCAGGCAATCTATGGAAAGTCTGTTTTGATTGACGAAGTCAACAAGTTGGTTTCTGAGAAGTTACGCAAGTATCTTGTCGATAATCAAATAAGAATTATAGGGGAGCCGCTTTTGGACAAAGAAGAGCAAAAAGACTTGAATTTCAACTCTCAAGAGGATTTTGAATTCGTTTTTGATCTGGGATTGCAACCGAAAATGGATATTCGTTTGACTAAGAACGATTTAGTTCCTTATTACAGGATCAACGTAAGCGATGAAATGGTTGATGCGAGAATACAGAATATAGCTTTGGGTTACGGAGAGTATAAGAAAGTGGAAGAAATAGGAAAAGAGGATGCGGCCAAAGGCATTCTTACCGAACTCAATGAAGATGATACGGTAAAAGAAGGCGGAATTCATAAGGAAAACGTTTATATATTTCCCAAATTGTCGAAAGACGAGGAAGAAACAAATAAATTTTTAGGCGTTCAACTGAATCAATTGATGGTTTTCAATCCATATAAAATGTATGGAGGACATGAAACCGAATTGTCCGCTTTGTTGGAAATTAGTAAGGATGAAGTAAAGAATCACAGGGGAGATTTTTCTTTTTTGGTTACTGAAATTTCACGCTTTGAGAAAGCCGAGCTAAATCAGGAATTGTTTGATCGACTGTATGGACCCGGTAAGATTACTTCGGAAGAAGAGTTGAGAGATCAACTCAGGTTGGTAATAGCTTCGTCATTTTTGTATAGGAGCGATCTTCAATTTTATTACAATGTGAAACAATTGTTGCTAAAAAGAGCAAGCGATATTCTATTGCCGGATGAATTCATCAAACGCTGGTTGTTGGAAACGGGCCGGAAAGACAACAAAGATGAAGGGATCGACCAATATTATCAGGAAATACGGGAAGATTTGAAATATTCTTTGATCGTAGATCAATGTTTGGAAGAATACGATATCGTCATAAACGACAGCGACATCCGGCAAGCGGCAATGGATTTAGCAAAGGGACATGCCAACAATCATGGATTATCTAATATTTCGGACAGCGCATTGCAAAGCTCGGTGGATCACATGATGGAAGATGAAGAAACATTCCAGATGTTAGAAGAGCGGGTAAAAGTCTACAAGTTGATTAATCTTTGGAAAAGATTAGTTACTTTTGATATAAAAGAAATAAGCGAGGACGAATTCAATCAAATGCGGGATGCGATTATTTCCAATTCGCAGGAAGAGCCGGCAATAAATCCAATAAACGAAACGATATGAACGATTTTAAAAATTATGCAGTGAAGCATTTAAGAATGAATGCAAATGCTCTCGACCAATATTCGACGATTACGAGCAGTTATATTTCGCCGACAATCATCGAAGAAAGACAATTGAATGTAGCTCAGATGGATGTATTCTCTCGTCTGATGATGGATCGAATTATTTTTCTGGGCGTTCAAGTAGACGATTATGCGGCGAATGTGATTCAAGCACAATTGTTGTATCTCGATTCATCGGAACCGGGGAAGGATATTTCAATCTATATCAACTCTCCAGGAGGATCTGTATATGCAGGTTATGGCATTTACGATACGATGCAGTTTATTGCCAGCGATGTGGCGACGATCTGTACCGGTATGGCCGCTTCAATGGCCGCCGTTTTGCTGGTTGCTGGAACCAAAGGCAAACGTTCGGCATTGCAACACTCTCGAATAATGATTCACCAACCCTTGGGCGGAGCGCAAGGTCAAGCTTCAGACATTGAAATTACAGCTCGCGAAATATTGAAAATCAAAAAAGAAATTTATTCCATTATTTCCGATCATTCTGGCCAGCCTTACGAACAAGTTGTGAAAGACGGCGATCGCGATTTTTGGATGACATCCGAAGAAGCGTTAAGTTATGGGATGATCGATAGAATTTTAACTAAGAAATGAAATCCATTAAACAACATTGTAGTTTTTGCGGACGTCCGGAACAACAGGTAGGAATGCTTCTTTCGGGGATGGAGGCCTTGATCTGTGACGATTGTGTAGAGCGGGCTTACGAAATGGTAAGCGAAAGCTCTTCAAACAGCAGAAGAAGAACCAATAACGCTGACTTTTCTATTCCCCAAAAAGAACTTCCCCGTCCCAAAGATGTCAAAGCATTTTTAGATTTGTATGTGATCGGACAAGATGCAGCCAAGCGTTATCTGTCCGTTTCGGTGTATAATCATTATAAACGCTTGATGCAACAAAAAACCAATGATGAAGTAGAAATCGAAAAATCCAATATTATCATGGTGGGTTCTACCGGAACGGGGAAAACCTTGTTGGCCAAAACAATTGCCCGCCTTCTGAAAGTTCCCTTTACCATCGTCGACGCTACCGTGTTGACCGAAGCAGGATATGTGGGCGAAGACATCGAAAGCCTTTTGACCCGTCTGCTTCAAGTAGCCGATTATAAGGTGGAAGAAGCTGAAAAAGGGATTGTTTTCATCGACGAAATTGATAAAATTGCCCGCAAGGGCGACAATCCTTCCATCACCCGCGACGTCAGCGGGGAAGGCGTTCAGCAAGGATTGTTGAAGTTGCTGGAAGGATCGATCGTGAATGTTCCGCCGCAAGGAGGACGGAAACACCCCGACCAAAAAATGATTCAAGTCAATACCAAAGATATTCTTTTTATTTGCGGAGGCGCTTTTGACGGAATCGAGAAAAAAATCGCTCAACGGCTGAATACGCAGGTCGTAGGTTATACGGCAAGCAGCAGCAATCAGGCAATCGACCGGAATAATCTCTTGCAGTACATTGCTCCGCAAGACTTGAAAGCTTTTGGATTGATTCCCGAAATTATAGGCCGTCTTCCCATATTGACTTATTTGCAACCTTTGGATCGCGTCGCTTTGCGCAAAATTCTGACCGAACCTAAAAATTCGATCATTAAACAGTATATAAAAATATTTGAAATGGACGGCGTCCAATTGCAATTTGATGAAGAAGTGTTGGAGTATATTGTAGATAAAGCGATTGAGTTTAAATTAGGCGCTCGGGGATTGCGTTCGATCACAGAAGACATTATGATTGATGCCATGTACGAAATACCTTCTTCGCAGATAAACGAACTCCGTATTACACTGGATTACGCAAAGGAACGAATTGAGAAAATTGAATATCGAGCATGAGAAAATTCATCGCAAAACATTTAGGCTACTGAAAAGGTAAAGAAAAATATTTTTTTGCAAAAAAAAGTTTTAAAATAATTATATTATTTCAATCTAATCATTACCTTTGTTATGATGATTTTTATAATAGAAACATGGCAAAGAAAGATTTTTTGACAGAAGAATTAAAAAAGCACTTTGGTTTCGATACTTTTAAAGGTAATCAGGAAGCTGTCATCCGAAATGTTTTAGCAGGAAACGATACATTTGTTTTAATGCCGACAGGAGGAGGTAAATCATTGTGCTACCAGTTGCCATCCCTTTTGTCAGAAGGTACGGCTATTGTTATTTCTCCGCTTATTGCTTTGATGAAGAATCAAGTGGATGCAATGCGTAATTTTAGCGAAGACAATGGAGTCGCTCATTTTATCAATTCTTCCTTAAACAAGTCCGCAATCGATTTAGTGAAAGATGACATTAAAAAAGGCAAAACCAAATTGCTTTATGTAGCGCCTGAGTCATTAACAAAAGAAGAAAACATCGAGTTTCTTCGTCATGTCCCCGTTTCGTTTTATGCGATAGACGAAGCGCACTGTATTTCTGAATGGGGTCATGACTTTCGTCCTGAGTATCGTCGTATTCGACCAATTATTAATGAAATAGCGCGGAGGCCATTGATTGCTCTTACGGCTACGGCGACCCCCAAAGTACAACATGATATCCAAAAAAATTTGGGGATGATGAATGCCGCCGTTTTCAAATCTTCGTTCAATCGCCCCAATTTGTATTACGAAGTACGACAAAAAGACAAAAACGTCGATCGGGAAATTGTTAAATTTATCAAGGCGCATGCCAATAAATCCGGCATTGTGTATTGCTTGTCGCGGAAAAAAGTAGAAGATTTTACGGAAATACTGAAAGCCAATGGAATAAATGCATTAGCCTATCATGCAGGAATGGACTCGCAGACGCGGTCGGAAAATCAGGATAAATTTTTGATGGAAGAAGTAGAAGTGATTGTGGCTACAATTGCTTTTGGAATGGGAATAGATAAGCCGGATGTGCGGTATGTCATTCATTATGATATACCCAAAAGTCTGGAAGGCTATTACCAGGAAACCGGTCGGGCGGGAAGAGACGGCGGAGAAGGCAAATGCATTGTTTTTTATATAAATAAAGATTTACAAAAATTAGAAAAATTTATGCAAGGGAAACCTATTTCCGAACAGGAAATAGGCAAGCAACTGCTTGAAGAAACGAAAGCGTATGCAGAAACTTCTGTGTGCCGTCGAAAAGTCCTTTTGCATTATTTTGGCGAAGAATATACGGAAGAAAATTGCGGAAATTGTGATAATTGTTTAAATCCTAAGAAACAAGTGGAAGCAAAAGAGTTACTGATATCGGTTTTGGAAACCGTCGAAACATTGAAAGATAAATTTAAAGCAGATCATATTATCAATATTTTACAAGGAAAGAAAACTTCCGAAATTATTTCTTACGAACACGACGACTTAGACGTTTTCGGATCGGGTAAAGATGAAGACGAACGGACGTGGAATGCCGTTATTCGCCAGGCCATGATAGCCGGTTTTCTGGATAAAGATATAGAGAACTATGGTCTTTTGAAATTGACGGAGGAAGGAAAAAAATATTTAGAAAATCCGGTTTCCTTCAAAATCACAAAAGACAATGATTTTGACGATGACGATACAGTAGATGAAACTCCTGTGAGAGGCGGCGCTTCTTGTGCGGTCGATCCTGTACTCTATTCGATGATGAAGGATTTGCGGAAAAAACTTTCCAAACGGTTGGAAGTTCCGCCTTATGTGATTTTCCAAGATCCTTCTTTAGAAGCAATGGCCACTACTTATCCGGTAACTATGGAAGAATTGCAAAACATACCGGGTGTTGGCGCTGGAAAAGCTAAACGTTACGGACAGGAGTTTATTGAATTGATCAAACGCCATGTGGTGGAAAATGAAATCGAACGGCCGGAAGACCTGCGGGTTCGCACGGTGGCCAATAAATCCAGACTGAAAGTTTTTATCGTACAAAGCATCGATCGGAAAGTGGCTCTGGATGATATAGCTTTGACCAAAGGTTTGGAATTCAATGAACTGTTGGACGAAATAGAAGCAATTGTTTATTCGGGAACAAAAATCAATATCGACTACTTTCTGAACGAAATCATGGATGAAGAACATATCGAAGATATTTACCTCTACTTCAAAGAATCGGAAACCGACGAGTTGGAAGACGCCATCAAAGAACTGGGAAACGATTATACGGAAGAAGAAATACGATTGGTTCGCATCAAGTTCCTTTCCGAATTGGCCAATTAGCGATCTGCGCGAGAAAATATAAATGCTAACAAAGCGGAGCGTCTTCCAAGTTATTTTATTTCTTGCTTTGTCGTTTTCGTTCGTTTTCGTCCAGAATAATTTTGCGCAACCGCATGGCACGAGGAGTCAACTCTACATATTCATCTTCCTTGATGTATTCCAAAGCTTGTTCGAGACTGAATACAATGGGAGGCGAGAGTTTTATCTTCTCGTCGCTGCCCGATGCGCGGACATTAGTGAGTTTTTTCGATTTAGTGACATTCACTACCAAATCTCCTTCTTTGGCGTGTTCTCCAACGATTTGTCCGGCATAAACTTCGGTCTGCGGATAGATAAAGAAACGTCCGCGGTCTTGTAATTTATCCAAAGCGTAAGCAAAGGCGTTTCCCGTTTCCATCGCAATGATCGAACCATTTTGACGTTTTTCGATTTCACCTTTCCATGGCTGGTATTCGAGAAAACGATGCGCCAGGATGGCTTCGCCTGCCGAGGCCGTCAATATATTATTTGTTAAACCAATGATTCCGCGTGAAGGGATGATGAATTCCAAGTGAATCCGATCGTTTTTTCGTTCCATCGACAGCATTTCTCCTTTCCGTTTGGTAACCATGTCGATGATCCGGCTGGAACATTCCTCTGGAAGATTGATAGTCAAGTGTTCTACCGGTTCCAATTTGACGCCTTCTTTTTCTTTGATAATAACCTGGGGCTGTCCTACCTGCAATTCGTATCCTTCGCGGCGCATCGTTTCGATTAAAATCGATAAATGAAGAACACCCCGTCCATAAACAGTCCATGCGTCAGCCGAATCGGTAGGTAAAACCCGAAGAGCCAAATTTTTGTCTAATTCACGCATCAAACGTTCGTAAATATGACGCGATGTAACGTATTTTCCATCCCTACCGAAAAAAGGAGAATCATTAATCGTGAACAACATCGACATGGTGGGTTCGTCGATAGCGATAGGATCCAAAGGTTCTGGATTTTCCGGATCCGTAATCGTATCTCCGATTTCAAAACCTTCAATACCGATAATGGCGCAAATATCTCCCGACCGCACAACCGGAACTTTGGTTCTTCCCAATCCTTCGAAGACATTCAGTTCTTTGATTTTGGACAAAGAAATAGAACCGTCTCTCTTGCACAAAGCAATATCCATTCCTTCCCGCAATTCGCCTCGGTGAACTCGTCCTACGGCAATCCGTCCTACGTAATTGGAATAATCCAAAGACGTAATCTGCATTTGCGGGGTTCCTTCCAACTCTTTGGGAGCCGGAATGTATTCGATGATCGCGTCTAAAAGCGGATAAATGTTTTCTGATGGCGTTTTCCAGTCGGTCGACATCCAACCGTACTTGGCCGAACCGTAAATGGTCGTAAAATCCAATTGTTCTTCTGTGGCGTCTAACGAAAACATCAAGTCGAAAACCATTTCCTGCACTTCATCGGGACGGCAATTGGGTTTATCTACTTTATTAATCACAACGATGGGTTTCAATCCCAAGGCGATTGCCTTTTGAAGTACAAATCGTGTTTGCGGCATAGGCCCTTCAAAAGCGTCCACTAAGAGAAGAACTCCGTCGGCCATATTTAACACTCTTTCCACTTCGCCTCCGAAATCGGCGTGCCCCGGAGTATCAATAATATTGATTTTGTAATCTTTGTAATTGATGGAAACGTTTTTTGCGAGGATAGTAATTCCTCTTTCTCTTTCCAGATCGTTGCTGTCGAGAAACTGGTCTAATTCGGTTTTTTCATCGCGAAAAAGTTTTCCCGCCAGCAGCATTTTATCTACTAAAGTTGTTTTTCCATGATCGACGTGAGCGATAATGGCTATATTTCTGATTTTTTGCATACGTTTTAACTAATGCCTTTTTTTGGTCTGCAAAGGTACAGAAAATTGGCGAATTTTTCTTTCATAAAATAATATTCGTACTTTTACCTCACCAAACAGGTATCCCGATTCAAGGACATTTTTCGTCAGCTATCATTTGAAAAAACACTATTTTACTGTGAATTAATTACATACTAATTTTTGTCATTTTTCTCTTCTTCGTATTAGCCAAATTTTGCGTATATTTGCACGCCTGAAAAAATGAATATGAAACCCGAAGATGTAGAAGATATTTTTGGCGATGAAAATAGCGAGAAAGACCATTCCGGTTATATCATTCCTGATAATTTAGAGGGGGAGACGTATCCCGTTTTGTCGGGAATGTATAAGAACTGGTTTATGGATTATGCCTCGTATGTCATTACAGACCGAGCTGTTCCTCATATAAATGATGGATTGAAACCGGTACAGCGCCGTATTCTCCATACAATGAAGCGTTTGGATGATGGACGCTACAACAAGGTGGCGAATATCGTAGGGGATACCATGAAGTTTCATCCGCATGGCGACGCTTCGATCGGCGGAGCATTGGTTCAAATGGGGCAAAAGGAACTGTTGATCGATTGTCAAGGCAATTGGGGAAATATTCTTACGGGCGACGGAGCGGCCGCTCCCCGGTATATTGAAGCCCGTTTATCGAAATTTGCGCTGGAGGTGGTTTTTAATCCGAAAACGACCGAATGGAAGTTGTCGTACGACGGACGAAATAAAGAGCCGATTACTCTTCCCGTGAAATTTCCTTTATTGCTGGCTCAGGGCGGAGAAGGCATTGCGGTAGGGCTTCAGTCGAAAGTGCTTTCGCACAATTTCAATGAATTAGTGGATGCTTCAGTCGCTTATCTGAAAGGAGAGGCTTTTTTGCTGTATCCCGATTTTCAAACAGGCGGTTATGTCGATGTTTCACGGTATAACGACGGAGAAAGAGGTGGATCAATAAAAGTTCGCGCCAAAATAAATAAGGTAGATAATAAAACACTGGTTATCACTGAAATTCCACACGGAAAAACTACTTCAACGCTTACAGAATCCATCTTGAAAGCCAACGAAAAAGGCAAAATCAAGGTTCGAAAAGTAGACGATATGACTGCCAAAAATGTGGAAATTGTGGTTCATCTGGCGGCAGGAGTTTCTCCGGACAAAACCATTGACGCGCTGTACGCATTTACCGATTGTGAGATCAGCATTTCTCCTAATTGTTGCGTCATTCAGGATAACAAACCGTGTTTTATGAGCGTTTCAGACATTCTGAAACACGTAGCAGATCATACATTACACTTGCTGCAACGCGAATTGGAAATCCAAAATAACGAATTGCTGGAAGACCTCCATTTTGCGTCCTTAGAAAAAATCTTTATTGAAGAACGGATTTACAAGGATAAGGAATTTGAAAATGCGGGGAATATGGATGCGGCATTGTCTCATATTGATAGGCGTTTGACAGCGTTTTTTGAAGAGACAAATCATTATTTGCCCTTGCATCGACCTATTACGCGGGACGATTTGTTGCGTCTCATGGAAATCAAGATGGGGCGCATACTCAAATTCAATAAAGATAAGGCCGATGATTTGATTGCTTCTTATCGGAAGCAAATTGAGGCTGTCCGTTATCACTGCGAGCATATAGTGGACTATACGATCGATTGGTTTATTCGATTGAAAGAAAAATATGGAAAAGACTATCCTCGCAAGACTGAGATTCGCGGTTTTGATACGATTGAAGCAACCAAAGTGGTAGAAGCCAACGAAAAATTGTATGTCAACCGAGAAGAAGGTTTTATCGGTTATGGATTGAAAAAAGACGAATACGTTTGCAATTGTTCGGATATCGATGATGTCATCCTTTTTTTCAAAGATGGTAAATACAAGATTGTAAAAGTCAGCGAAAAAATGTTTGTCGGAAAAAATATCATCCATATCGCTATTTTTAAGCGAAACGATAATCGGACGATTTACAATGTGGTTTATCGCAGTGGAAAAACGGGATTCAATTTTATCAAACGTTTTGCCGTGACCGGTATTACCCGCGACAAAGAATACGACTTGACGCAGGGGAAAGCGGGCAGTCGTGTTTTGTACTTTTCCGCCAATCCCAATGGCGAGGCGGAGACGATTAAAGTCATATTGAAGCCGAAGCCTCACCAAAAATTGTTGGTTTTTGATAAAAGTTTCAGCGGAGTTGCCATCAAGGGACGCGGCGCTATCGGCTATATCCTGACTAAAGCCGATGTGCACAAAATTTCGCTTAAATCTAAGGGAAGTTCGACACTGGGAGGACGCCAAGTATGGTTCGACAAAGATATTCTTCGCGTAAATTACGATGGAAGAGGAGAATATTTGGGCGAATTTTTTGCAGACGATTTGATATTGGTTATTTTGGAAACGGGTGAATTTTACACTACAAATTTCGATTCTGGCAATCATTATCAAGGGCCTATCAAATGGATTGAAAAATTCAATGCAGATAAGATTTGGTCGGCGGCTTTATTCGACGCAGAACAACAGGGATACCCTTATCTAAAGCGTTTCCCGTTTGAGCCAAGCAATAAAACGCAAAGCTTTGTGGGAGAAAATGTTAATTCCAAATTACTTTTGCTGACCGATACCTATTATTCAAGAATCGAAGTTGTTTTTGGTGGAAACGATTCTTTCAGAGAACCTTTAATTATTGATGCAGAAGAATTTATTGGAGTAAAAAGTTTAAAAGCCAAAGGCAAACGGATTACTACTTTTGAAGTAGCCAATATCAGGGAGATCGAACCGGAACGTTTTCCGGATTCGGATGACGACCTTTCTCCGCAAGGGGACGGCGATATAGAAATCGAATTGGAACCGGAAGAAGGAGAAGGTACCTCAACGGAAGTTTTTGATGAAATCACTGGACAACCCAAACTATTTTAAACGAATTTTTGGGTAAAAATCCTCTTTGGAGACAATATAAAAAGAAAAAGAGTATTTTTGCAAATAAAAAATAATCAGCAAAAGTATGAACAGGCAAAGAATTCAAACCTCCAAGCGGTTGAGACGCAAAATTTTCTTCATAAATTTATTTATTATGCTGGTTATTAATCCGTTTGTTTGTTATTCGCAAGACGAGAAGGAGATTTCTCTAACGTATCAATCGACTATGCTTGGAATAGGAAAAACAAGGATTTATGATACTTATCTCTCTCCTTTGAAATATGAGGGCGATAATGTGGGATTGATTTATGAACGAATAAAGATGACGGGCTTGGGAAAAAACCACATTTCGGCTCAACATCTTTTATATATGGAAGTGTCTGATACAAAAAATCCGACAGAAACGGCCAATAATTATACTGGGAGTTTGGAATATGCGTATGGATTGCATTACCGATTCAAGTTCAAACCTCGGTTACAGGTTTTTGCCGGATTGCAAGCAGACGGCTTTATCGGGATGACTTACAATTCGCGCAATGGAAATAATCCGATTACGGCCAAGGTTAATTTGAATATGAATCTATCAGGAATGGCCGTCTATCGATTTCAAATCAAGCAACAAGCGATGTTGTTGCGCTATCAGTTAAATGTTCCGTTTGCGGGCGTATTATTTTCTCCAGAATTCGGTCAATCTTATTACGAAATTAGTGAAGGATTTCATAAAAATCTGATGCATTTTGCTTCTTTTCACAATCAATGGGTTGTGCGGAATCTTTTGTCGGTGGAACTTCCCTTTCAGTGGTGTACTTTGAAGTTGGCTTATATGAATTGGGTGTATGAAACGCGAGTCAACAATTTGAATACGCATATTTTTTCTAATTCGGTTTACATTGGTTTTTCACGGAATTTTTTTGTAGTTCCCGGAAAACAAAGCAAGAATAATTATCGTTATGTTTTTGAATAGTAATGAATTTCGACAAACTGTCGTTACAATAGGAATTTCCTGTTTTTTATTCTTATTTTCTGCTTGTGCAGAAATAGAGGAATATGAAAATACGCCCAGAGGTAACTTTGAGGCGTTGTGGAAAATAATGGACGAACATTATTGTTTTTTTGAATACAAAGAGATTGATTGGAATCAAATACATACCGATTATTCGCGAAGAGTGTCCGACGATATGAATGCTGAATCCTTATTCATGCTGATGGCTGAAATGTTGAGCGAATTGAAAGACGGACATGTGAATATCTCCTCCGCTTTTGATGTAGGCCGGTATTGGAAGTGGTTTGAAGATTATCCTTCCAATTACAGTCAAAAATTAATCGACCATTATTTGGGAACCGACTATCAGATTGCAGGCGGAATGCGTTACAAAGTCTTGGACGATAATATAGGGTATCTGCGGTATGCGGATTTTTCTTCCTCGATTGGCGACAGCAATCTGGATTATGTAATGGATAAATTTAGCTCATGCGCCGGAATGATCATTGATGTGCGCAATAATGGAGGCGGTACTTTGACTAATTCGGAGCTTATCGCTTCACGGTTTTTCAATCAAAAAACGTTGGTGGGATACATGCAGCACAAAACGGGAAAGGGACACAACGATTTTTCGACTCCTTCTCCCAAATACATAGAACCGTCGACGCGGTTGAGGTATCAAAAACCGGTTGTGGTGTTGACCAATCGCAGGTGCTACAGCGCGACCAACGATTTTGTCAATGCGATGCGTTCGGCTCCAAATGTAACGACTTTAGGCGACAAAACAGGTGGAGGCAGCGGACTGCCATTCTCTTCCGAATTACCCAACGGTTGGTCTGTGCGTTTTTCGGCATGTCCTATGTATGACGCTAATATGCAGCAAATTGAATTTGGAATTGATCCAGATATACCCGTTGCTTTACAAGAAGAAGATTTCCAGCAAGGATTTGATACCTTGATTGAAAGCGCTCGAAGGTTTCTGAAAGACGGACAGAAATGAAACAAAAAGTGTTTTGACAAATAGAAAATAAGTCGTACCTTTGCAGACGATTTGCGGATGTGGCGTAATTGGCAGCCGCGCCAGACTTAGGATCTGGTGCTGAAAGGCGTGGGGGTTCGAGTCCCTTCATCCGCACAATGATGAAGCAAGCAACTCAAAATCAGCAAGTTACAAATAATAAATGTATCAAGGAAAGACAAAATAAGCGTATATAGTCGGTTAAAGTTGAAATAAGATATTGCAAATCAACTTATTGCGAGTGACCAACATATATGGGAATAGACAAAAAATTCTTCATGCATTTATTTTCCTAAAAGCGCTTTGTTTTTGTTATTAGTGTCGCAGCTTAAAAAAACAAAATGTCAGGGGAAGAAGAGCAAAAGAAATTATTTATCCCTATCTAAACGACTGCAAGGGAGAGAGGGGAAAGAAGCGGTATGTCGAACTTTCGGCGCTGAATAAATTAACGGGAGAGAGAATCCGTCATCGTATTTATGAAGACTTCGATCGATACGCTACCTGCAAAGCAAGAAAAGCTTATGCAGACAAAATAATCAAGGAATATACGCAAAAACTGGAGTCGGGATGGAGGCCGTTTGAAAATGCGGAAGTTGAATTTGAAGACGCATTAGCCTATTACAACTCTGTTACGTTCAAAGGGAAAAAGACTCGGAAGAAATCATTTCATTTTGTTGGCTGGCTTGATTTCAACCATCGAAGGAGCATCCTGAATGCCTCCAGCCTTGACCCAACTTTCACTTCTCACTCCACAAACTTCTTGTTAGAATGGGGTAAGAGGGATCATTCGGGCGGCGGCTGTGTCCTACAGATTTTTATTTTCTTGAATGGCGCCTGTTTTAGTTTCAATGCAGTGTATATCCGTTCAGCTTGCTTTGTTGGCTTACTGCATTGCCTGAGGATGACCTTTTCCCCGAGAGCGTTTGCGGCTTTCAGTGGTCACAAGTTTCTGTGTAGACATGCGGCGCACGATTTCCGTCCAGTAACAATTTTCGCCCGATTGTTTGAGTTCGAGTCGTATGGAGTTCACAATCCAGTATGAGAGCAGTCCAAAGAACAGATGAGCATCGCTGCGTTCATCCTTCTGATGATAAATTGGGCGCAGATTCAGGTCGGTCTTTAGCTGACGATTTGTGCATTCAATTTCACGTATCAGATTGTACCTTAAATCCGCAAGCAAAAAATTTGGATTATTGAGATTCCGTCTTAATCGCCTTATCGGAAAAAAACAGGCATAGAATTATGTAAAATTGGCAG
>WRFY01000115.1 GCA_009783445.1 Candidatus Azobacteroides sp.
AGCAAGAGAAACTGTTCGTGGGATAATCCCGTCAAAGAGCGAAAACTCTTTTCGTTGTTTTGATATTCGCTATATTTCATGCTACAAAGGTACGCACACGCACGTAATATAAAAAATTTATTTTACATTAACTCTAATATCTTACGATTAATCCAACTTTAAATTGTAATTTTAGTTGTTGGTATTGTTATGAAGATCATTCTAAAAAGAAAATGAGAGTATCTACTATTAATGCTATAAAAAAATATGTAAGCAATATTCTTTCTACAAATGGAATCTCTTGTTTTTTTTAACATGGTTTGGAGGTGAGCCATTGATGTGCTTTAGAAATATAATAGAACCAATCGCATTGGAAATTACGGATTTATGTAATAGATACAATATTTATCTTGAGTCGGGAATTACTACTAATGGATATCTTATTAATGAAGAAATGATTCCCTTTTTTTGTAATACTAATATGCAATCTTTTCTAATTACATTGGATTCAAGCAAAGATATGCATAATAAAGTAAGATTTCAGCGGAACGCATCAAATTCATATCAAAAAATAGTTGATAATATAATTTTACTTGCGGAAAAATTAGAACCAAAAGATTTAAATCTTCGGATTAATTTTACTAAAGAATCTTTTAATTCAATAACTAATATAATAAATTCGTTTTATCCTAAAATACGAAAAAAAATAAAAGTTTCATTAGTACAGATAATACAAGACCAAAGAAAAAATAAGATTCCGATTCATGAAATTGAAACGACACGATTGGAATTTGAAAAAGCAGGATTTATGAGCGCGAGAGAAATTCTTAAAACTAAAGGTTATCGATGTCATGCAGATTTATATAACCAAGTAATTATAAACTACGATGGTCGTGTTTTTAAATGTCCTGCACAAAATTTTGAAAAAGAAAAGGAAGATGGTATTTTAACAAAAAAAGGAAATATTATATGGCATGAAAATTTATTATCTCGCAAAATGTGTAGGGCAGGTTTTGATAATGATACATGTATGAATTGTAAATATTTACCGGTATGCTTTGGTTTATGTAGTCAAAAATTATCTAATGTTAATGTTCCAGAAGATATTAACAAATATTTTTCTTATTGTAATGATATAGAAAATTATGTGAATATGGCAATGGATGAATTTAAGAAGACAGACTTAGGTTTAGCTCATATATCTAAATATAAATAGGAAATACATATATTTTATCTATGCATAATTTTATATTTTCCAAAAATAAAATATTCTATTATCTCTTGTTTTTTTTCATATTCATAGAAAACACATCAGAATTAGATGCTCAAAATCTTTCAGGAAAAATAATTGATAACGACAGTATTCCTGTTGAATATGTTAACGTTATTCTTTTAAATCCTGTAGATTCTGCATTAATCGATGGGACTATGAGTTCTAAATCTGGTGATTTTCAATTTTCAAATCTTTCTTTAGGGTTAAAAACATTGAAGATTTCTTGTTTGGGATATTCTACAAAATGGATCAATTTTGAAATTATTTCTGGTTTTACTGCTCTGGGTAATATTGTTATTCAAGAAGATACAACTTTGTTGAATGAAGTTACAATTACTGCTACTCCACCTCCTTTTTTAAGGAAAGGAAACAATTTGATAATCAATGTTAGTAATTCTATATTAGCTTTATCGGGTACGGCCCATAATATCATTGAGAAGATTCCCGGAATATCAATAGAAAACAAAGAAATTACAGTTTTTGGTAAAGGTTCGCCTGTCATTTATATCAACAATCGTAAATTATATGATAACAATGAACTGCAACGTATTCATTCGTCAGAGATTTTAAACATGGAACTGATTACGAATCCAGGAGCTAAATACGATGCAGAGGGGAAAGCCGTACTTCTTATAAAAACAAAAAAAAACAATGGATGGGCAATCAATCTGTCGGAATTATTCAAGAGTCAAAAATACTTTTATAATCAAAAAAGCATAGACTTAACTTATGTTTATAAATCGCTCTCATTTTTTGCATCCTTTAGCCATGAGATTGATAAAATATATTTCAAAACCTCTTCTATCTATACAACTTATCGAGATACTGTTTGGCGGCAGTTAATAGATATGCCACAAATACATTGGGATAATTCAAGACAACTATCGGCAGGAATAGACTGGTCAATTACAGATAAACACTCTGTCGGCGGACAATATCAATTGTCAGTAGGATGCGAAAAGTTGTCTGCTAATGGCACGGAAAATGTATGGCTGAACGATTTTTTTTACGATAAGATAAGTACTTTGTTGACTGGAAAATATACTCCAAAAAATCACCTGTTAAATGCTTTTTATATTGGAAATTTTGAAAATGGCTTTCATTTAGATTTGAATGTAGACTATATGAATTCAAATCTTAAAATGAATCAAAACATAAGCGAGTCATCAGATATTGAAAATAGAAATTTCAACATTTTTAGTAAGGTAAATAATTTTTTATATGCTGGCAAGTTGACTGCGAATTATAAAATCAAAGAAAATTCTAATCTGGAATGGGGATGCGAATACAATCAAATACATAGTTCCGGTTTTTTAGAAAGCAGTGAACAATATCTTGAAAACAATATTTATAACAACAAAGAGACAAAAACTTCCGGATTTGCAAGTTACAGCAATATATTTGGAAAGTTGAATTTCCAATTGGGAGTTCGCTATGAATTTGTTGCTATGAAATCAATAATCAACAGAAATGATATTACTGAAAAGAAATATCAAGGGATATATCCAAATCTTTCACTTTATCAATCGGTTGGACAATTGCAAATGGGATTGGAGTTGTCCAGAAAAGTTCAGCGCCCTTCATTTTCATTGCTTAGCGGAAACAATTATTATGTAAATCGTTTCTTAATAGAAAAAGGAAACCCCTATATACAGAATGAAGAAATATATCAAATGGATTATCTGCTGAAATACAAGACATTCAGATTTACAACCGGTTATATTTATAAAGTCAATCCTATTGGTTATAATCTGGAAACTTTAAAAAATCAATCCTCTCAATCTTTCATGGAATTTACAAATTATCCCAGATATCAAGAATTAAATATTTTATTGACAACTGATTTTAATTGGAAAATATGGAAACCCCATATAACAGCAGGATTAAATCAACCGTTTTTCACTGTAAATCACTATAATCGAAATCGAACAGGACTATTTTTTCAATTTTTTAATGATATTGTTTTACCAAAGCAAACTGTTTTTTCTATTAATTTTACCTATAAAGGTAAAAATAATAGGTACTGTACAGTAGAAAATTACGGTTATAAAACGATAGACATTGAATTAAGAAAATCTTTTTTAGATAATAAACTACTGATTTGTTTACGAGGTAAAGATATGTTTAACTGGATAAATAATAAACAAGATATAATGATTAATAATATATCTTTTTTAAAGAAAATGATTTAATGAATCGTTTTTTTGAATTTTACATTAGTTATAGTTTCAATAATTACAAGAAAAAATATCGAGGAGAGAATGCTTCGGAAGATGATATAAGAAGATTATTATGAGTTTTTCTTTCTTTCCTCAACACGATGCTATGGATTGCGGTCCAACCTGTCTTCGCATGGTGGCTGCTTATTATGGTCGCCGCTATTCGTTGGAAGGTTTGCGGAAAAAATCGCATCTTTCCCGCGAAGGCGTATCCATGCTTGGCATAAGCGAAGCCGCAGAAAATATCGGTTTTCGAACAGTAGGCGCCCAACTCACTTTTGAAAAACTGTCGGAAGCGCCCTTGCCTTGCATTGTGCATTGGAATCAAAATCATTTTGTTGTGGTTTATGAAATCAAAAAAGACAGAGTTTTTGTAGCTGATCCTGCTGCTGGCAAACTCAAATATTCTAAGGAAGAATTTTGCCGCTGCTGGATAAGTACCCGAAAAGCAGGGAAAGACGAGGGCATCGTTTTACTTTTGGAACCAACCCCCGACTTCTACACCTCAGAAGATATCGATGAAAAACGGAATCGCAAAGGCTTTTTCTTCCTCTTTTCGTATTTGAAACCCTACAAAAATCTGGTTTTCCAATTGTTTTTAGGATTATTGTTTGGCAGTTTGCTGCAACTAATTTTCCCTTTTTTGACTCAATCCGTAGTCGATATTGGCATCAACAGCCGTAACATTGGATTTATTTATCTGGTTTTGATTGCCCAATTGATGCTGACCCTCAGCAGTTCGACTGTAGAGTTTATTCGGGGATGGATTCTATTGCATTTGGGAACCCGAATCAATATCTCCCTGATCTCCGATTTCTTGATCAAGCTTATGCGGATGCCTATGGGCTATTTCGATACTAAAATGACCGGCGATATTTTGCAGCGTATCGGCGACCATAGCCGTATTCAGAATTTTTTAACCAATTCTACGCTCGGAACTTTGTTCGCCATGTTCAACATCCTGATTTTCGGAATCATACTTGCTCTGTACAATTTGAACATATTCGCCATCTTCTTTCTTGGAAGCGCTTTGTATTTCTGCTGGGTTTGGCTGTTCATGAAGAAACGAGTCGACCTCGATCATAAAAATTTCGCCCAGCAATCGGCCCAGCAAAGCAACATTATTCAGATGGTTACCGGCATGCAGGAAATCAAGCTCAACGGTTGCGAGCAACAGAAACGATGGGAATGGGAACACATACAAGCCCGTCTGTTTCGTTTGCGGGTCAAAGGCTTGGCTTTGGGACAGTATCAGGATTCCGGCGCTGTTTTGATCAATCAAACCAAAAATATCCTGATCACCATTTGGGTTGCTCAATTAGTCGTTAATGGGCAAATGAAGCTCGGCATGATGTTGGCCGTGCAATACATCATCGGACAGCTGAACAGTCCCATTGACCAACTTATCGGGTTTTTCCGTTCCATGCAGGATGCTCGGCTCAGCTTGGAACGGCTTGGCGAAATACATGAAAAAGCGGACGAAGAACCGCAAGGCAGAAAACGAATCGATGAATTTCCGCAAGGAAAAAACCTTCGCTTCGAAAGCGTCTTCTTTTCCTACGATAAGACATCCATTGGAGAACCGGTAGTAAAAAACATCAACCTCACTATTCCTTCGAATAAACAGACCGCTATCGTCGGCGGCAGCGGCAGCGGCAAGACCACATTGCTCAAATTACTGCTGGGCTTTTACCCTCTGGACAAGGGAACCATTTATTTGGGAAATAATTCTTTGGAAAGTTACAGCCTTCGAGAGTGGCGCAAGCATTGCGGGACCGTCCTGCAGGATGGTTTTATCTTTTCCGACACCATTGCAAGGAATATTGCGCCGGGCGAAGAATTTATTGATAAAGAAAAACTTTTTCATTCGGTAATTGTTGCTAACATCCGCGAATTTATTGAATCCCTGCCTTTATCCTACAACACAAAAATTGGAAACGAAGGGCATGGCCTGAGCCAGGGACAAAAACAGAGAATTCTTATTGCGAGAGCCGTTTATAAGGAGCCAGAGTTTGTTTTTTTCGACGAGGCAACGAATGCTTTGGATGCCAACAATGAACGTGCCATCATGGATAACCTTTCTTCTTTTTTCCAAGGGAAAACGGTCGTTATAGCGGCGCACCGTCTCAGTACTGTTCGCAATGCCGATCAAATCGTTGTGTTGGAAAAAGGCGAAATCGTTGAAATAGGAACGCATGAGGAATTGGCGGAAAAACGGGGCGCTTATTATCATTTGGTTAAAAATCAATTAGAGTTGTGATATGGAAAAAGGCGCAGGACAAAAAGCGGATAAAATAGAATTGAGAAGCGAAGAGATGCAGGATATTCTTACCCGTCCTCCCCATATTCTTGTGCGGAGCGGCACGTCGGTGATTTGCGGGGTGATCCTGTTGCTGCTTGCCGGCAGCTTTTTTTTCAGTTACCCGGATATTGTAAACGACGAAATTCTTATCACAACCAATAATCCACCGGTTTGGCTCATTGCCAAGGCAAACGGCAAAATCAAGGAACTAAATTGTTTGGACAAACAAGTAGTGAGAGCCGGAGAAATTCTTGCTGTGATTGAAAATCCGGCCAATACCATGGAAATACAAAAAATAAAAAGTCTTCTATCGCAATCGGCAATGAATGATTCTGTTTTCTACCTGCCGAAAGAACTATTGAATACAAGCTATGAACTGGGAAACATACAAAATATATACTCTGCATTCGTAAGAGTTGCTACCGAATATGGGAATTTTCTTTCACTGAATGCAACTCAAAAGGAGAAGGAAGCCTTGAATGCTCAAATCGCAGGACACAAAACTTACTCCGTCAACCTCAGAACCCAACTGGAACTGAAGCAAGAGGAACTGGAAATCGCGAAATCGACCTATGAAAGGGAAAATCATTTATTCGAAAGAGGCATTATCTCAAGAGCTGAAATGGAAATTGCCAAAAGCGCCTGGCTCAACACAAAACAATCGCTCCAACAAGTACAAACCAATATTGCTTCCGACGAAATAGAATCGGCACAATTGCGGGAATCGCTTTCCAAATTAAATATACAGTATCAACGGGAACAAAACAGCCTGTTCTCCAACTTGAAAACAGCAACCAATGAATTGGAAACGGCCATCGAAAACTGGGAGCAAACCTACTTGCTTGTCAGTCCAATCGATGGAACGGTTACTTTCAATACGTTTTGGACAAACAATCAGTTCGTCCATACGGACGATAAAGTAATGGCCGTCATTCCTGAAAATACAGAAAAAATACTCGGCAGAATAAAAAGTTCGGAGTCGATGTCCGGAAAAATTAAGACGGGACAAAGAGTGAATATCAAAATAAACGGTTATCCGTATATGGAATATGGGACTTTGCAAGGCAAAGTGAAAGCCATTTCACTTGTTCCCAATGAAAACAGTTATGCCATTGAAGTGGATTTATTCCAAGGATTGATGACGAATACGGGAAAAATACTTGATTTTACCGGAGAATTGACAGGTCAGGCTGAAATTATTACGGACGATAGAAGTGTGTTTTCCCGAATTTCCTCTCCTTTAAGGTACTTGATAAAAAATCATGTAAATTAAGCATTCCAAAACAGGATTTAAATCGGTAAAAGGACGCTTCTCCGATTAATCGGGCCGTAATTTCATTGCGGCCTCAATATCGTTCCATGCAAATCCGCGGCCCAGCGCAAAGCGGATCAGTTTTTGCCGGATTTCGTATTCGCTTTCGCCTTTTACCGTTTTTCTTTTGGCGGCCAACAACTGATACAATTGTTCGCGGTTTTCTTCCGCATCGATGCCCGACAAAGCTTCGCGGATGAGAGCAGCCGGTATTTGTTTTCTTTTTAATCCGGCGGCAATTTTGCGTATGCCCCAATGGCTGCATTTCCATTTGTCGTTTACGTAGGCTCGACAAAACCGGTTTTCATCCAGAAACTTTTCATCCTGTAAACGTTGAACGATTTTTTTTTGATCTTCTTCCGCTATCTCCCACTGTCGCATTTTCTGACAAACGTCGAAAATACATCTTTCCCCTCGGCTGCAATAGGCGGCCAAACGAAAAAGCGCTTGTTCGTAAGATACTATTTTCATTTGTAAAACAATAATTCCATGCGAATTTAGGCGAAAATAACGAGATTATGAAATGAACCTGTCCGATTATTTCAAAAAAATGACTTACTTTGCAAATTCAAATTCATTCAAATTATGGCACAAGAGGAAGATATTTTTAAAAAATTAATTTCGCATAGCAAAGAGTACGGATTTGTATTTCCTTCTTCGGAAATCTATGACGGCTTGGGAGCTGTTTACGACTATGGACAAAACGGCGTTGAACTCAAAAACAATATAAAAAAATATTGGTGGGATAGCATGACCTTGCTGAATGAAAATGTAGTGGGCATCGATTCCGCCATTTTCATGCATCCCACGGTCTGGAAGGCTTCGGGACATGTCGATGCTTTTAACGATCCTTTGATCGACAACAAGGATTCTAAAAAACGGTACCGCGCCGATGTGTTGATTGAGGAACAAATAACCAAATACGACGATAAAATCAACAAGGAAGTGGAAAAGGCCGCCAAACGTTTCGGCGAGGCTTTCGATGAACAAAAATTCCGCGAAACCCATCCGCGCGTTTTGGAGTATCAAGCCAAAAGAGAGAAGCTGCACCACCGTTTTGCCAAAGCGTTAAACGATAATGATCTCAACGAATTACGGCAGATTATACTGGATTACGAAATCGTTTGCCCTATTTCGGGTACATGCAACTGGACCGAAGTGCGCCAGTTTAACCTGATGTTTGCTACTGAAATAGGTTCAACCGCCGATGGAGCGATGAAAGTTTACTTGCGTCCCGAAACGGCACAAGGTATCTTTGTAAATTTCCTGAACGTACAAAAAAGCGGACGGATGAAAATTCCTTTCGGCATTGCACAAATAGGGAAAGCGTTCCGAAACGAGATCGTCGCCCGTCAATTTGTGTTCCGCATGCGCGAATTCGAGCAGATGGAAATGCAGTTTTTTGTCCGTCCGGGCGAAGAATTGAAATGGTTCGAACAATGGAAACAAATCCGCATGCGCTGGCACAAAGCTTTGGGTTTGGGCGACCGTAAATATCGTTTCCACGATCACGATAAATTGGCGCATTACGCCAATGCCGCTACCGATATCGAATTCGAAATGCCGTTTGGATTCAAGGAAGTGGAAGGCATCCATTCGCGCACGGATTTCGATTTGAGGAGCCACGAAAAATATTCCGGCAAGAAAATCCAGTATTTCGATCCCGAACTGAATCAATCGTATATTCCCTATGTGATCGAAACCTCGATCGGCGTCGACCGCATGTTCCTGAGCGTCCTCTCGGCTGCCTATACGGAAGAAACATTGGACGACGGCGAAACGCGGGTTGTATTGAAATTGCCGCCGGCTCTGGCTCCCGTCAAACTAGCCGTTTTGCCTTTAGTGAAAAAAGACGGACTTCCAGAAAAAGCGCGGGAAATCATAGAAAACCTAAAGTTTGATTTTCAATGCCAATACGACGAAAAAGATTCCATCGGAAAACGTTACCGCCGACAGGATGCGATCGGCACGCCCTATTGCATCACAATCGATCACGACACATTGAACGATCAATGCGTCACCATCCGTTACCGCGATACGATGGAGCAGGAACGGGCGCCGATTGACCGTCTGGAAGAAATTATCCGAGATAAAGTGAGTTTAAAAAATATATTAAAGAAAATAGCAGAGTCATGAAAAAGTCGTTAATCACAATTTTAGGAATCGGCCTCGTTGCCCTTATTTTATTCTCGTGGTATAAAGGAACTTACAATAGTATGGTTCAAGCCGACGAGCAAGTAAGCTCCCAATGGGGAAATGTAGAAAATCAGTACCAGCGGCGAAGCGATTTGGTACCGAATCTGGTAGCTACCGTTAAAGGTTACGCGCAACACGAACAAACCACGCTGGAAAATGTCATCAATGCCCGCGCAAAGGCCACGCAGATGACCATCGATCCAACAAATTTGAACGAAGAAAACTTGGCTCAATTCCAACAAGTGCAAGGCGAGTTGAGTTCGGCCTTGAATCGTTTATTAGTCAGTGTGGAAGCTTATCCCGATTTGAAAGCCAATCAGAATTTCCTTGAATTGCAAACGCAATTGGAAGGAACGGAAAACCGGATAGCTACCGAAAGAACCCGTTTCAACGAAGTAGCCCAGTTATACAACACGTTAATCCGGCGTTTTCCGGGTAATATTATAGCCTCCATTTCCAATTTTACGCAAAAGCCTTATTTCAAGGCGCAAGCGGGAACGGAAAAGGCGCCTGAAGTGAAATTTTAATAAGAAACAGGACGCTGGAGTCGCCATCCGCAAAGCGTCGGAAAGAAAAATTTATGGAACAAAATCGCTTAAACAAAATAAAAAGAAGTGTTGCAGGCGGACTCGTAGGAGCATTCCTTTTCTTGCTGGCCGCTTGCAATTCCGGCAGCAGTTCGAGTGAACAATGGAAAGCAAACAATGACGATGCATACAATCAAATCAAAAAGAATTCGAATTGGGCGCTCATTTCTACTCCCGAGGGACCGACCGGAGTGTATTGCCAAGTCCTTGTTGCGGGAAAGGGAGACGAACATCCAATTCAAACGGCTTCCGTCACAGTGAATTATACGGGAAAATATTACACGGGAACCGTTTTTGACAGTGGAACGAGCGTTACTTTCAATGTGAATGGAGTGGTCATTGGTTTGGGCGTTGCCCTGCAAAACATGGTAGTCGGCGATAAATGGAATGTTTGCATTCCGTATTATTTGGGTTACGGAGCCTCTATCTACAGTTCCATCCAGGCGTATACAACCCTGTTTTTCGAAGTCGAATTACTGAAGATCAATCAATATCCCTAATAATCCCTCAAATAGGTTAATATAATAAATGTCGTCAATATTTACTGATAAGTTTTAATATTTATATTTATTCAGTTGATTATCATTATTTTAAATTTATAAGCGCGTATTTATTTGAAACGCTTAATATAGATACTTATGGACAAAATAATTGGATTATTCCTCATGCTTGCTACCCTTTTTTCAGCTTGTCGCCGAACACAAGAAACTTCCGATGAAAAAGTGATCGGTAAAGTACCGATCGAAGTGAAAGACGGACGTCTAAATGCGGAAATCCTGCAGCAATTGGGACAGGTAAGCGGAATCAGCATTTCTCCCGATGGAAACGCCGTTTTGTACGGCGTTTCGTATGCAGATATTGCCTTAAATAAACGCAACCGCGAATTATTTACTGTGAATGTCGATGGAACCGGCAAAAAGCAGATCACACATTCGGCTCTAAATGAAAGCAATGAGCAATGGGTGGAAAATGGCAAAAAAATTGCTTTTCTCTACGATGGACAAATCTGGGAAATCAATCCGGAGGGGCTGGCCCGCATTCAAATTAGTCAGAACGAAAAATCAATCGAAGGTTTCAAATTTTCGCCGGACGGTAAAAAAGTATTGTTTATCAGTTCGGTACAATCTTTTGAACCCAGCTCCGAAAAATACAAGGATTTGGATAAATCCAGCGGACGAATCATTGATCAGTTGATGTATAAGCATTGGGACGAATGGGTGGAAGCGATTCCGCATCCTTTTGTAGCCGATTACGATGGAGCTAAACTGACGAATATTGTCGATTTGCTGGAAGGCGAACCTTACGAATCTCCCATGAAACCGGATGGAGGAATCGAACAATTGGATTGGTCGCCCGACAGTCGATCCATTGCTTATACTTGCCGGAAAAAAATCGGCAAAGCTTATGCTTTATCTACCAATTCGGATATTTACCTCTACGATCTGGAAACGAAAAAAACGCAAAACCTGACGGAAAAAATGATGGGATACGACGCCAACCCGCAGTTTTCGCCCGATGGAAATTATATGGCTTGGCTGAGTATGGAACGTGAGGGATATGAATCGGATAAGAACCGTTTATTTGTTCTGAATCTGAAAACAAACCAAAAGGAATATTTGACGCAATCGTTTGATTATAATGTCGATGCGTTTTGTTGGAACAGCGAATCCTCCGTTATTTATTATGTATCGAATGTATTGGGAACAAGCCAACTCTATTCGATTTCCCTCGCCGACAAACTTCCGGCAAACAAAAGGGAATATGTCCGATTAACGGAAGGCGATTACGATTACAAATCGGTGGCGCTTGCAGGAAATAACCGTTTGGCAGGCCTTCGCCAGTCCTTGTCGTCTCCAAATGAAGTGTATGTAGTCGATCTGGATAGTAAAACTCAAACCAATATTTCGCAGGAAAATATGGATATTTTGAATCAAATTACAATGGGCAAGGTAGAGGCGCGGTGGATCAAAACGACTTCCAAGGAAGATATGCTCACATGGGTGGTTTATCCGCCTAATTTCGATCCCAAAAAGAAATATCCGGCTATTTTATACTGTCAAGGAGGACCTCAAAATACGGTGAGCCAGTTCTGGTCGACTCGTTGGAATCTGCAAATAATGGCGGCGCACGATTATATTGTGGTAGCGCCCAACCGTCATGGCGTTCCGGGATTCGGACAGGCTTGGAACGAGCAAATCAGCGGCGACTACGGCGGACAAAACATGAAGGATTATCTTTCGGCTATCGACGCCTTGGCCAAAGAGCCGTTTGTAGACGAAAAGCATTTGGGTTGCACGGGCGCCAGTTACGGCGGTTTTTCCGTTTACTGGTTGGCCGGAAATCACAATAAACGCTTTCGGGCATTCTATGCGCACGCCGGAATCATGAACCTCGAAGCGCAATATTTAGAAACTGAAGAAATCTGGTTTGCCAACTGGGATTTAGGCGGCCCTTATTGGGACAAATCCAACCGCATTGCGCAACGTTCGTATGCCAATTCGCCGCATCTTTTCGTAGGCAAATGGGATACGCCCATTATGATTTCCCATGGGGAATTGGATTACCGAATACTGGCTTCGCAAGGGATGATGGCCTTCAACGCCGCCCAATTGCGCGGAATCCCTTCGCGGATGTTGATTTTCCCCAATGAAAACCACTGGATCTCGCAACCTCAAAATGGAATTCTTTTTCAAAGAGAATTTTTCCGTTGGTTTGATCAATGGCTTAAACCGGAGAACAAGCCGGATAAATAATTGAAATGCAGATTTATGTCGAAAATAACATGCCCGCAGCACGATATGGGTTGCCAAGAGAGCCGTCATTCTACGAGGAAAAAGAACATTCCCCCTGTTATCTCAACAGGGGGATGTTAATTTCATAGAACAGGCCAATGTTTTCAGTAGAAAAGGATAAAATTACATCCTTCATGAGTGTGTGTGCTTTTTTTTTCAAAATGTGTATAGCGCCTTTAAATTAAATGTGTATAGTGTTTTTCTACTGATTAGGTGTTGTGTATTGTGTGTTTAATGCCTGTATTACAAAGTTAAATATTATTTTGTTTGTTTTATTGTAATTTATTCCTTAAAAATAGTCCATATCAGCAAATTTATTGTCTTAAAAAACACTTTAATAGTTTGTTTTTACATCTAAAAATGCGAAAGTGGAACGATTGCAAATAAGGAAATGTTTTCTATATTCTAAAATCCTATGAATGAGGTGATTTTCCAACTCTTCCGAATGAGATAGGCGCGAATTGGATAAAAATTTGTAATTTTGCAAATGACGAATTTGTAAATAAATAGATAGGATGAGATACGGATATTTTTTTTCTTTAGCAATAGGAATTCTGTTTTCCTGCACCGGCAAAGTGCAGCAGGAAAACAGAATTACGGTTACCATCGAGCCGCAACGGTATTTTGCCGAACAATTGGCCCATCCGTTTTTTGAAGTAGTTGCTTTGGTTCCTCCCGGTACAAGTCCCGAAACGTACGATCCGACTCCTCAACAAATGGCGTTTCTGGCTAAAAGTAAAGCTTATTTTTGTATCGGACATATTGGCTTCGAAAGGGCGTGGCTGAATAAACTGAAGCAAACGAATCCGCAACTCTCTTTTTTCGACAACAGCGAAGGCATTGAGCCTATCGTGAGCGAATCTCCGCTTCATGATTCGCCGAATCGTTTGGAAGAAGGAATTGATCCGCACACTTGGACTTCGCCCAAACAAGCGCTTAAAATCGCGGAAAATATGCACAAGGCATTGGCGGTTATAGATGCTGAGCATCGCTCCGCTTATCGCGAAAATTTTGAAAAATTAAGCAGAGAAATCAACGCAACAGACCAAAAAGTCGAATCCTATTTGCGTTCTTCTTCCCAGAAAGCATTTATCATCTATCATCCGGCTCTAACCTATTTTGCGCGCGATTACGGCCTGATCCAATACGCGATCGAAGCCGAGGGCAAAGAACCTTCGCCCGAACAATTGAAACACTTGGTGGATAGAGCTAAAAAAGAAAATATCCGAACCGTTTTTGTCCAACAGGAATTCGACCAGAAAAATGCAGAAATTATTGCTCGGGAAACCGGTTGCCGTTTGGTTGAAATCAATCCTTTGTCTTACCGATGGAGTGAAGAAATACTCCGCATCGCTAAAGCCTTATCCGATGAATGAACTATTAGTCGACGTAAAAAACATAAGCGCCGGATACGAGGGAAAAATCGTATTGAGAGATGCTTCCCTATCCGTATATGAACAAGATTTCATTGGAATAATCGGGCCGAATGGAGGCGGAAAAACTACTTTCGTCAAAGTGATCTTAGGTTTGATTAAGCCTGTGTCCGGAAGCGTTCAGTTTGCCCGTAAAGAGTTAAAAATGCGGATAGGTTATATGCCCCAAACCAATTCGATCGACCGAAAATTTCCGATTCTGGTTTCTGAGGTTATCGCTTCTGGAGTGGGTCGCGAACGAAATATCAGTAAGATGCAAAAACAAGAACGAATCTGTGAAATAATCGAAGAAATGGGAATAGAAGCCATTCGCAATGCGCCTATCGGAGAATTGTCCGGAGGACAATTACAACGGACTTTACTGGCGAGGGCGCTTGTCAACAAGCCGGAATTATTGATTTTGGACGAGCCCGATTCGTATATCGACAAACGATTCGAATTGCATTTTTACGAGTTGTTGCAGAAGATCAACCGCAAAACGGCCATTATTCTGATCTCGCACGATATTGGTATGGTAATTTCTACTGTAAAAAATATTGCCTACATCAATGAAACTTTGCAGTATCATTCTGGATCGGATATTGATAACCGATGGTTGGAGGAACATTTCAAATATCCTTTCGATAGGATTGGCCAGGACGATATTCTGCAAGGATATTGAAAAACACGAATAAGGAAGGCTAATTCGCTTTTACAGAATTTGCAAAAAATGACACAATGCGGAATTTCATAGGCAAGAATGATCTTTTTGCAAATAAAATTTCAAAATAAACAAGAAAATGACGCAAAAAATTTATTTTCAGCTTGTTTTGAAATTGCTTTTTAGAAAAAAGTTATTATCTTTGTACATCTGATTGTTTGGAAATGAGATAGACCCTAAAATGTTTATTTTCCGAGTACCAAATAGAAGAAAAGATAAAATAAAAAGAGAAAATTTGTAATTATTATAAACTTGAGAAGAAAAAATAGTTAATTTATTGTTTCCTATGGAAAAATGAGAAAACCCCGCGGAGGCGTCCGACGGGGTTTTGTTTTTCTTACAGGAGATCGTCTTTTATTTCAATGTACCTGCATTGGCTTCTTCAATCATCTTTTCATTGGGAAGAATGTAGATTTCAACACGGCGATTCAAAGCTTGAACCCCTTTGGAGTCTTCGCCGGCAACCGGTTGAGAAGAACCCAACCCTTGGGTCGTCATCCGATTAAAGGAAACGCCTTGCCCCGTCAAAAAATCTTTGACTGAATTAGCTCTCGACAGCGAAAGGGGAAGGTTGATTTTATCGCCGCCCGAACTATCCGTGTGTCCGAAAATTTCGATATCGGTATCCGGATTTGATTTCAAAGAGTTAGCAAATTGGATCAATGAACTTTGGGAAGCGCTGTTCAAAGTGCTGGAATTAGTTGCGAAAAGAATTCCAGAATCGAATGTTACCCGAATGGCCTGACCGTCGTTAACCGTTTCCACGGTAGCATTTTGAAGGCCTTCCAATTCTTTCTTTTGTTTGTCCATCTTATTGCCAATCAAAGCGCCGGCCGCGCCGCCTACTACCGCACCTATACCGGCGCCCCAGCCCGCTCCTTTGCCTCCATTAATGATAGCTCCGAGACCGGCTCCTATGCCAGCTCCAGCTCCAGCTCCAATTCCTGTTCCTTTTGCGGTATTACTTGCATTGCAACCCGAAAAAATAATGGCAATGCTCAATAATACAGTCGCAAATAAATTCATTTTCTTCATCTCTATTGATTTTTTGAATGATTAATAAAATATATTTTAAACACACTATAATCCTTCTTCACTTTTACAAGCCGGTTTATCAATTATGAACTATAATTTTAATTCATAATTGATAATTCCTTAATCGTCGTCTTCAGGAATGTCTAAAGAATCTGAATAAGCAGACTCTGCAACCAAAAGCAGTTTGATCTCGTCTTTCGTAAATTTACCTATTTCGTCTTTGACGGCTTGTTTGATTAAGAATTGAATCAATTCCTCTTCTTCTTTTTCTTCATCCTCCTCGCTTAGCCAATCGCTTTTGTCATAAAATTCACACATGGCATCTAAAAAATAATAGATATCGTCGTCATCCAGTTTTTCTTTTAATTCTTGGGGCAGATAATTTTGGATAAACTCTACCGCCCTTTCTTCATCGTATTCAAACATATTGTTTTTGTATTACTCTTTTAATTTAATTCTTCGTCTAATTTAATTCTTCGTCGTTCCCGCTTGCTCCGTTCGTCTCGTTCATTCCGTCTTTTCCACTCTTTTCTTCATTTTCAGTCCCTTCTTCTTCATTTTCCATCTGAAATTCGGTAATTCCTTCTTTAATCAAAATATTGTACCACATCAGCATTTTCTTGATATCCGAAGGATAAACGCGACTTTCGTCGAAATCGGGAAAAGCAGTTCTAAAATATTCCCGCAATAAATCCGTATTATTCAATGCAGGAACATCAACCGGCAAACCGTTTTCTTTTTCCTTGATAAGAGTCAGGATCGTTGACAGAGGAACTTCACCGTCTTTCGTATAAACGGAAATATCTCCCAATGCTACCACTTTGTCGCGCATATAGACGGGTATTCTTTTTCGATCGAGGAACGATTCAACAATAAACATATTTTTTCCCTTGGAAACAAGCTTATAAAGTCCGGGTTTACCGGATACGGATAAGATTTCTTTCAACATAAGCGCAAATAAATTTATTAATTACAATGGTGCAAAATTAAGCAATTTATTGGGATTTCAGTAGTCTAATCAAATTTTCTACCTGAAATAATACGCTTTGCCGATCATCATTGACGATGATATAATGCGCCAAACGATTTCTTTCTTCTTCCGTCATCTGGTTGTGAATCCTCTCCAAAATGGCTTCCCTCTTTAGACCGTTTCTTTTTTGTACCCGTTGAATCCGTATTTCTACGGGCGCCGAAACATTGACGCAAAAATCGACCGCTTGATTGAATCCCGATTCAAATAAAATAGCCGATTCCATGCCCACCCACAGTTTTCCCGTTTGTTTTTCTTTCCAGAGTAGAAAATCGTTGTATACTTCGGGATGAACAACCGAATTGACGTAAGCCAGGCGGCTCGGATTGTCAAAAATCAAGGATGCCAGCAAGGGTCTGTTCAGGGTTTCTTGCTCATAGAGTTTTCCGCCAAACTGATTGGACAATTTTTCCCGGATTAGCGGAGAAGAATCCATAATCCTTTTGGCCTCCCGATCGCTGCCGTAAACTGGTATATTACTCATTTCTAATAGTTGAGCGACCACCGATTTACCGCTTCCTATCCCTCCTGTGATTCCCAGAACTTTCATAATGTGCATAATTTATTTTTTGAGGGCGTGTTGAATATCCTCTTGCCTCTTTTTACTCATTCACTGGACAAAGCGCGGGCGCTTTGCAGGTCTCCTTTCTGTTCGATTAAGTATTCGACCGATTCGGGAACAATCCGGTAATGAATCAACCAGTTCGGTCTCTGCGAAAGAACCACTTTGATATTCGCGCCTGAATTTTGTGAAAAATCGTTGTAGTCTACGCTGACTTTCAAATCGCTTTCTTTCAGTTGCGAATATTGATTCAATGTCAATTGGGAAATTACGCCAACCGATGCCGGAAAAAAACGAACCAGAACGTCTTTGGGCTGATTGTAACAAAGCACGGGAAGTTCAATGATTTTTTCCGTATATTCTTCAATATCTGCAAGCAATTTGATTTTATCCGTATCTAAGCAAATGCCGTCCGGAGCTGTTAATTGGAGGCTCATATCCAATTTTTGAGATACGTTTTCTTTGTTTACGACCTCCGTTTGAACATACTGAACGGTATCTAAAGCCGCTCTTTTTCCGTAAATCCATACATGGGAAGGGTTGATGTGAATGCTATCCCGAAACATGAAACCAGGTGCAGTCGTTATTTTTCCGTTGATCAACACGGGGACTTTCTTTTTTTGTAAAGGCGAATAATGGATTTGGATTCTTTCGGGTTGAAAAGAAAGTATTTGCGTCGTATTGGCCAATAGTTCTTGAACTTGGGCGCTAAGTGCGTATCGTTCTATTGTATAAGAACTTTGATCCAAAGGAAGATTTTTTAAATTCAAACGAATCATAGCAAATTTTCTATTGAAATAATATTTCAAAAAAACGCTTCCTTTGTCGAGCAACTTGAGCGTCATGGTCGAAGGCAAAGAGTCGCTCACTACTAAGCCGCTGGGAATTTGGGTGTAATAGATAGGGACCGAAATTTCGCGTTCTGTTTTCTGCTGCAGATTTTGCAAGACCCAAAAGCAGGAAACGAGTACGACAAAAACAAGAAAAACCCAAAGTCTTTTCCACTTTTGACTATGGAAAAATACTTTGGCTTTCTCTTGAAAGGCATCTATATCTACACTGTTAATTTTCATTGCGGTAGCGCAAATACCGATGCCTTGTCTATTTTGACTTTTACGCCGTCTGCGATTTCAATGATATAATTATTATCATTGATTTCTTTCAATTTAGCGTGAATGCCGCCCGAAGTTACCACTTTATCGCCTACTTTCAGGTTTGCCCGTTGTTTTTCAATCTCTTTTTTCTGTTTCTGCTGCGGACGGATCATGAAGAAATACATGACCACAAACAGTAAAACAATTAGGAGAGGCCCCGTCCAACTGAGTTCGCCTCCTGAAGCTGGAGCTTGCAGTAGAATGCTTAATAGGTTCATTTTTTTAGATTTTTAATTAGTACTTTTCAGGAGGCAAATATACTCATTTATCTTCATAAATTATTGAAAAATTATACAGAAAAGTTTGCAATTCATCCAAAAATCCGGAAAGTACGGCAATTACTACGCCTTTTCCTCCCCATTATCCTTGCGCCTGTTCAATGATTCAAACGCGGATCAGTTGCATCAAATATACGTCTGCGAATCCGTCGACCGTTTTGATCCATGACTGCAGCAAACCGCTTTCCCGATAGCCGCTTTTCAGAAATAAACGACAGCTCGGAAGATTTGAGGCAGGAACATAAGCGTAGAGTTGTTTCAACGAAAGAAAACGAAACGCATAAATTTGCATTAATTGCAAAGCTTGGAATCCAAAACCTTGCTTCCGGTAGTTTCCATCAAGCAAGATGCCGATGCCGGCGCGGAGGTTTACAGGGTCGAAATCATACAAATCAATGGTACCGATCGAAATTCCTGACGTTCGTTCTACAATCATCAACCGCAATTGGCGGGATTGAAAAATATCCTGGGTGGAGCGCATCAAGTAATCGCGTAAGGCATATTTGGAATAGGGTACGAGAGTAGAACCATGAAGCCAAATATCGACGTCATTTTCCCAACGATACAATTCGTCTAAATCTTCCGGTTCCAAGGCTCGCAGGCCAATAAAGTCGTTTTCTAATTGCGCCATTCGTTTGTGATTTTATTATTGATGATACAGATTTGTTTACTGTCGGCAAGAAATCTCAGCGCCTGAATAAGGCGCTTATCCGGATAATCCATTTTCCGAATTAATTCGTCCATATCCATTTCTTTTTCCGATAAACAGGATCTGATTTCATTCATCATTTGGTGCATGCTCGAAGCGCTGAGATTTCTGTTTTTCTTTGACAGGCATACGTCGCAATGGCCGCAATCTTCCGTATCTTCTTCTCCGAAATATTTCAATAAAATCCGGCTGCGGCATAAAGTCGTGCTTGTTCCATAATAAATCACGCTGTTTACTCTTTCCTTCAATCGCTCCAAGCGTTCTTCATATACTGTACGAGGAATTCGCAGGTATTTCAATTCTTCCCTGTTTTGAGTATAATAAATGGTTGGAACTTTTTTTGCCGGAACATAATGAATGATTTTTTGAGCGGAAAGCGATTTTAATCCTTCATATACTTCCGATGGATGGATTCCCGTACGCTGCGATAGCAACGTTTCGTTGATGTAGACATAATCGGCAAAGAGTCCGGTATAGGAGCGGAGCAAAACCTGCAATAAACGATCTAATTGGGGACTTAATCCTCCAATGTGATACAGATCGTCGCGGGGAACGGTAAAGATCAATTTGGAATGCTTGTCGGTTTCTTCTATGTATTCGATATATCCCGACAAATCCAAAATTTTCAAGGCGCTGTGAACATGGCTCATATTGTAGTGAAAAACGGAACAGAATTGTTCGATCACAAAATTATGTCCGGTATGGATGCCCATCCCCATGCCGATTTCAAAGAAATAGGCTAATTTTTCGTATACTTCCTTGATAAATTCCCGCTCCGGAAATTCGTCCTTGATTCGCTTTTTCAATTGCGCTTGATCTCTATTGGAATACAAAGCCACGGCATACGACTTTTTTCCATCCCGACCGGCGCGTCCGGCTTCCTGAAAATATTCTTCCAGCGAACTGGGCAGTTCGAAATGAATGACGATTCTTACGTCCGGCTTGTCGATGCCCATGCCGAAAGCATTGGTGCAAACAATCGCTCGGCATTGACCGGATTTCCAATTATTCTGCTTCTTAACCTTTTCGTCCGAAGTGAGTCCTGCATGGAAAAAATCTGCGTCTATTCCCTGCCGCAACAATTCTTCTGCAATTTCTTTTGTTCTTTTACGGCTTCTGACATAAACGATTGCACTTCCCTCTACTTTCTGAAGCATCCGGATGATTTCAAAAAGTTTATCTTCCGTATTTCGAATCACATACGCAATGTTTTTTCTTTCAAAACTTTTGCGGAATACGTTTTTTTTCTTGAAAAGCAATTTTTCCTGAATATCGTCGATGACATTGAGAGTGGCTGTTGCTGTCAACGCTAAAACGGGAACATTGGGAAGCAACTTTCTCAATTCGGCGATTCGCAGATAGGAAGGGCGGAAATCGTACCCCCATTGAGAGATGCAGTGCGATTCGTCTACTGCAATCATACAAACGTGCATGTCTTGCAATTTGGCTAAAAACAAATCGGTAGACAATCTTTCGGGAGAGACGTAAAGAAATTTGTAATCGCCGAAGATACAATTTTCCAAGGCTATTAAAATTTCCTGATGGCTCATTCCCGAGTGAATCATGGCCGCTTTAACGCTTCTTTGCCGCAGCGCATCTACCTGATCTTTCATCAAGGCAATGAGCGGCGTGACTACGATGCAGATTCCGTCCATCAGCAAGGTAGGTATTTGGAACGTCAGCGATTTCCCTCCGCCCGTCGGCATCAGGCCAAGCGTATCATTCCCTTCATAGATCGACTCTATGATTTCTTCCTGCAAGGAGCGGAAAGAATCGTATCCCCAATACTGTTTCAGAATTTCATGAAATCGGTTCACTTTGAAATAACAAATTTAATGATTCATACGGATATCTTTGATCAATAATTGAATGCTTGGGCTGTTGCCATACGTATTCTCTTCGATGGTATAGCAAATATCGAAAGGTCGCATCGCTTTAATGTCGTCGTAAAAACGATGCATTCCAAAAGCAATCGCCTGAATGACGTTTTCGGAAGAATCGTCCACCAAGTCTAATTTGATATGTCCCAATTCTTTTCCCACTAATTTGCTTGTGCCGGAATCTTTTACGCCAAAAGAACAAAAAACCGGCTTTTGATTTTCCGGACCAAATGGAAGCATCCGCTTCATATCGGACATCAATTTTGAGTTTATCTCGTTAAATTTCAACGACAGGTCGATATCCAGCGTTTGCGTCATCTGATCTTCCGCCATATTTTGATCGGCATAAGCTTCCAACCGTTTCTTGAAAAGCTCCAAGTTCTCCTCGCGCATCGTGATTCCCACCGCAAAAGTATGACCGCCGAAACTTTCGAGAATATCTTTGGTCGATTCTATCGCCGCGTAGATGTCAAATCCTGTGACCGAACGCGCTGATCCGGAAATCAAGTTATTGGATTCGGTCAAAACAATTGCCGGTTTGTAGTATTTTTCCGTCAAACGCGACGCCACGATTCCAATCACTCCCTTGTGCCATTCTCTGTTGAATACCATCACCACTTTCCCTTCCGTCAAACGGGAATCCTTTTCAAGAATAGCGTATGCTTCGTCGGTCGTCCGTTTGTCCAATTCGCGCCGGTCGTCATTGTATTGATCAATGTTTTCACTTTTTTCCTTTGCCGATTCAAAATCTCTCGCCAAAAGTAAATCGACCGCTTCTTTCCCGTTCATCATTCTGCCGGAGGCATTGATGCGAGGGCCTATTTTGAAAATAATATCGCTCATGGTGATTTCTTTTCCCGATAAACCGCAAACGTCAATAATGCCTTTCAATCCTTTACTGGGATTCTGGTTCAATTGTTTTAATCCGTGAACAGCCAATACTCTGTTTTCGCCGGTGACGGGAACGATGTCTGAAGCAATACTTACCGCACACAAATCCAGCAAGTTTCTGAGGTTGGAAAATTCTATTCCATTATTCTGCGAGAAGGCTTGCATGAATTTAAATCCCACTCCGCAACCGGAAAGATGCAGGTAGGGATAAATCGAACCTTCTCTTTTGGCGTCTAAAATGGCCAAAGCAGGAGGCAATTCCTCATCCGGCATGTGATGATCGCATACGATTACATCGATGCCCAAGGTATTTGCATAAGCAATCATTTCGATGGCTTTTATTCCGCAATCCAAGGCAATGATCAGACTTACGCCTGTTTCATAAGCGTAATCAATGCCTTGTACAGAAATCCCGCATCCTTCGTCTGAACGGTCTGGAATGTAATAATCCAAACGCGCCTTTGTGCAAAACTGTTCCAAAAACTTGTAAACCAATGCTACCGCTGTAGTGCCGTCCACATCGTAATCCCCATAAATGAGTATTTTTTCCTTATTTCCCAAAGCTTTTTCCAACCGACTCACGGCTTTCTGCATATCCGGAAATTGAAAAGGGTCGTGCAAGTCCTTTAGATTTGGATTGAAAAATTGGCGAATTTCTTCATCATTGCTTATTCCCCTCTGTATTAGCAGCAAACAGACAGCTCGACTTAATCCGAATTTTTGAGAAAGCTCTTTTTGCTTAAGTATTTGTTCTTGTGTAGGACGTTGATAATTCCATTTATTTGTCATTTATATGTTTGTTTTATTTTTTCTTCTCTTCCCATAGATGTTGATCGGACGCTTTTTTCCCTTCAAGGGATCAATTCAACTTGTAAAGTTAGTGTTTTTTATGGTGACATTCATCGTCTTTTTAGATAGATTTTTCTTGTTGAAAAGAATTATCTTGTAACTCTCGGATTTGTTCGGGAGTACAACCATAGCCTCAGAAATTTCCGTAATTGTTAAATTCGATTTTTAGTAAATTTCGGGTGACGTAGCGAATGGACTGACTTGAATTATTAATAATTTGACAACAAATGGTTTACAAAGAATAGTCAGCTAAATTGGATAAGAAAGGGATCTTAGATTATTTTCAATTTTTCATTAGCTTATTGCTTGCCTTCAATTCGTTCACAATACTGTCTAAAATTCCGTTGATAAAAACGCTGCTTTTGGGCGTACTGTAATATCGTGCCAGGTCGATGTATTCGTTCAGCGATACATTAATTGGGATGGATGGAAAATTTTTAATTTCCGAAAGGGCGATTTGCATGATGTACAAATCGATCAATGCGATGCGTTCCAAATCCCAATTTTGTATTTGTTGGTCGATTAAGCTTTCATTTTCTTTGTGTTCCAGAATAGTCCGGCGAAGCAATTGGACGGCAAAACTGCGGTCGTCTTCGTCCCTGAACATGGGAAGCAATTCTTGCTTGGCTCCATTCTCCTCTTCAAATCGTTTGATCGTTTTTAAAATAAACGTACCGGTAATTTCCACATCGCTTCCCCAGTAGATGCTTTTATCTTCTATGTAATCAAAAAGGTTGTCGTTTTCCAACAAGATATTTTTGAAAACTTTTCGCCAAAATTCACGATCGCTTTCATACGTATCCGGCGATAGCAAGTATTCTTTGTATAAATCCGATTGCAAAATTTCGTTCAATAATTGGCGAGTGAAGCCTAATCCGTCGTCATTCCATAAAGTGCCGCATTTGACGGAAAATCTCCGAAGCGTTTCATTGGTTCGCAATTGTTCAGCAAAGCGATTGTGGATGAAGCGGGTGTTTGGATTCCGATCGCTCTCGCTCACCAAGTATTTGTATTTGGATGCATCTAATTTCTTCTGTTCGGCATCGGTCAGAAGGACAATCAGATAAAGAAGATAATGGTATAAATCATACGATTTTTGTAAACTATGCAACATTTCATTTTCCACGCTATGCAGGTCTTCGCTACTTTTTTGATAGTATGCATAAACTATCTGAAGCACTTTTATACGGATAAGTATACGATTAATCATTTCAATAGAACTTCTCAATTTGCCCGCAAAGGTAATGGTTTTCCATTAATCTATCGCACAAATATTGAAATATTCCGCAAATATGTTAATTTGACATTCGAAAAGTTTGGTTATTCAAATAATTATACTCAAATTTGTGCACTAAACTCTTATTGTTCTATTAATAATCTTTTCTTGTCATGGAAACAAGGGATAATACAAGAACCGAGAAAAACGACATTCAAGGAAATGACATTGTTCTATCTAAGGTAGTTAATGCAGGTAAGCGAATTTACTATTTGGATGTAAAACAAGATAAAAAAGGCGAATTGTTTTTGGCTATTACTGAAAGCAAGAAGGTTGCAATGGCGGGCGAGCAGGCGCGCTTCGAAAGGCATAAAATATTTCTTTACAAAGAAGACTTTGACAAATTTACAAACGCTTTGCACGAAATGCTTGCCTACATTCAAAAAAATAATACCGTCAACTTTGTTCCTCCCAAAAACCCAGGGAAAAAAATCGGCGACTCGCTTCCATTGGATAATGCCCCGATTCAATTGGATGTGGATTTCAAATACGATTGAAATATCCAATTCCCTCTCGTTTCTCTTCAATTCTCAGTCGATCTTATAAAAACTGAAAATGAGAGAACATTGAAATGCGGCGGCCATGCGGATGAATTTCCCTGCATGGACCTTTATTGTTTATTGAATTTTTACAATCCCAATTCTTTGATAATTTGTTCGGCATGGGTCTGAGTATCCACTTTGGAAAAAACCTTTTCGATCAAACCCTCTCCCGAAATGATAAATGTAGAGCGCAGCACCCCCATAGAGGTTTTGCCATAATTTTTCTTTTCACCCCAAGCGCCATATTCCTGAATAATACGCTTTTCTGGATCAGACACAAGATGGAATGAGAGCCGGTATTTTTCTTCGAACTGTTTATGAGAATTCACGCTGTCGGGACTTACGCCAATGATTACATAGCCTTTCTGAAGAAAATATTCGTTGTGATCGTTCAGACTGCACGCCTCAGCGGTGCAACCCGGAGTATCGTCTTTTGGATAAAAATAAAGAATCACTTTTTTCCCTTTGAAATCGGACAGCGAAATCGTTTCGCCCTTTTGGTTTTCTCCCCGAAAGTCGGGAGCCTTATCGCCTGCTTGCAACATAATCTCGATCTTTTTAAATTTGTACTTGCGTTGAATTATTACAAAGGTACATTTTAAAATGCAAAACGCCATGATTTTTCCATTTATTTCTCGTTTTGTGCCTTTTTGGCGCAAAAACAATCCAGTTATTTTTTAAAATCAAATAAAATGCGACAAATAGTCGCATTCTGTTTGAGTTTTTCAATTGGAATGAAAATTGCAAAGGAATAGGTGTAAACAAAAATGTCTAACAAAAATAATTTTTAGGAGGAAAAAAATGGTACCGACAAGAAAAACAGAGGCATGGTTGCCTGACTTTTTATTCAACGATTGGTTTAACGACAGTTTTTATGGTCAACGGACAACAACTTCTCCGGCGTTGAATATTGTGGAAAAAGAAAATGGTTTTCGCGTAGAATTGGCCGCACCCGGGATCTCCAAAGACGATATCAAAGTGGATATCAATAAGGAAAACCAATTGGTAATTTCGGCAGAAAAGAAAATCGAATCGGAAAAAAAACAAGAACGTTACTTACGCAAAGAATTTGGTTACACTCAATTTGTGAAAATGCTTACTTTGCCCGACGATGTCGATAAGGAAGGTATCTGCGCTTCGTATGAAAAGGGTATTTTGTCGATCGAAATTCCCAGAAAAACCAAAAAAGTGAACGAAGAAACCAAGTCTATCAGCATTTCGTAAGGACTTGCACGAAGAGAAAAGGATTGAAAAAAACGCTGTAAACTAATTATTTACAGCGTTTTTTCATTTGCAATAAAAATATCCTTTGGATAAAAAACGGTTAAGAGTGTAAGAAAGTCGTCGAATGATTTGTTTGTAACCGAATGGACGCTTATATTAGATGCGGGAATAACCGATCTGGCTATGTTTGAGGATAACTGTCGGATGTATATATGCTGGAAGAATTAAAAGAATCTGAAGATTTATAACAATTAATACATAAAAAAATGAAAAAATCAATCGTGTTATTCCTGTTAATGGTTATAACAGGAAGCTTGTATGCTCAAACCGAAACATCCAAATCGGGTTCTGTATTGTGGAAAATTTCAGGAAAGGATTTATCCAAACCGTCCTATTTACTGGGAACTCTTCATTTAAAACCCGGTGAATATCTGGATAGTATCTCGGGTGCAATAGCCGCTTTGCAATCCTGCGAACAGGCAGTGGGCGAAGTAAACATGTTAGATATGTCCCAATGGCAAATGCAAATGAAGCAAGTCATGCAAATGCCGCCCGACACTACTTACCAAATGCTCTATTCCGACGACGATTATCAGTTTGTCAACGAAAAATTAACTTCGCTAATCGGTCTTGGACTGGATAAAATCGGCAGACTGAAACCGGCAGACATTCAATTGGCTATTATGGCAAAGGCCTACCTGAAATATTTTCCAAACATCAATCCGACGAATATTTTGGACCTTCGGGTTCAGTTGGAAGCAACGAAGGATCAGAAGCCGGTTCTGGGTTTGGAAACGGTCGACGACCAGCTTTACCTGATTTTCGGCATCATGGATTTACAGCGTCAAGCAGACATTTTGTTGTGCAGTTTGAAGAATATTGATCAATTGATGGCTCTGATTCCGGAACAAATTAGTTGTTACGATCGAGGGGATTTAGACAAACTGTATCAACAAATGGAAGAAGACGGCAATTGTCCGCCGACCCCTTCGGAAAAGGACGCACTGAATAAAGATCGAAACAATGCATGGATGTTAAAGCTTCCGGAAATCATGAGGGAAAAATCTTCTTTCATTGCTGTCGGCGCAGGGCATTTGGCGGGAGAAGAAGGATTGTTGAATCAGCTGGAAAACGCCGGATATACGGTAGAAGCAGTCATGCAATAAGGAATTTGAAAATTAGAAGATTGAATCGTTTAAAAATTCAGAAATCCTGACGCGGCACAAATCAAATGGTTCTGATTTTCTCCTATCCGTAGGGAGGGGGACAAAAAGGTTGCATGCCTATGGCATAGCCAAGGAACTGAATGAAAAACGTTACCCTGAAATTGGCGTAATGTGTTTTAATTCGTACCTTTGCTTTTCAAACAAGATATTTTATGGATCAGTCAATAATAGATTTAATCAAACAACGCAAATCGGTTCGCACCTACACGAGCGAACCCTTAAGTAGAGAACATACGGATGAAATAGCGCATTTTATCGAGAGGACAAAAGTTCCGTTCGGCGTGAAAGCCCGAGTAGAATTCATCCATACCGGCCAGAACGATCAGAAGGTGCAACTCGGTACATACGGTTGGATTGACGGCGCATCCGATTATATGGCGCTTATTTACGAAGAATCCCCGCTGGGGGGCGAAGGAAGCGCTTACTGGTTCGAACAGGTAATCCTCTTCTGTACCGGACTGGGATTAGGAACTTGTTGGCTGGGAGGAAGTTTCAGTCGAAAAGATTTCAAAAAACAAGTGCGGTTGGAAGCAAACGAAAAACTACGGATCGTATCTCCAGTAGGTTATCCTGCTTCAAAAAAACGCTTGTTGGAATCGATTATCGGAGCGGACAAACATCATCAGTCCCGCAAACCCTTTGGCGCTTATTTTTACTATCGGCAATTTACGACTCCTCTGACCGAAGAAATGGCCGGAATTTACGCCCAACCATTGGAAATGGTTCGCATAGCGCCTTCTGCCAACAATGCCCAACCGTGGAGAATCGTATGGGACGAAGAAAATTTCCATTTTTACCGAACGCCTTCCTTTGGTTTTTCGGATATCGATATGGGCATTGCCCTTTGTCATTTTGAACAAAGTTGCCGGGAATTAGGCCTGTCCGGTCGATTTGAAACAGAAAACATCCCGTCGAATAAAAATATGCAGTACGTTATTTCATGGATCCCGGAATGACCGTTGATCGGGATTCTTGCCCCTCCTTCCATTGCCTGAACTCCTCAACAAACATCCATGTATAAATCTCCGCTCCACCGTAATTCAGATGTCGGTCATCGTAAAACAAATCGGGACGCGAAAGGAAAAAAGGCGACTGGTTGTCGTTGAAGAGCGGGACAGTCAGTTCGCGGCAAAGATATTCCAAAGCAAGCAATTCAAAAGGCCGTCCGTGGTCGGTATGTTTTTTATACACGGGAGGAATCGTCACAATCAATTCTACGCCAGTTTGCCGGCACAGTTCTACTATCTTGCGGAAACATTCTTCGTGTATCGGATTCAACTGACGATAATGACTGGTATAATTGCTCCAATCGTTCAAAACCGGAGGAAATTTGGGTTTATTATGCGGCACGAATCCTTTTTGCCCTATTTCATCGGAAGGGCGAATGGAAGAAAGCAGAATGCGCCAACCAATCGTGTTGTAACGATACAAATTGGAATACAAGAAAATATTCCGTTTTCCATAGGTCTTGTCTAATAAATGGTCGATCGATGGATATCCCTTCCGATAAAACGGAGAGAGGAGATTCAAGCGTCCCAGTTCGTCGACGGCCAGTTCTTCACTGCGCATGACAAGAACAAGATAGCGAGGCGTATACCTCCGCAAAAGATTTTCTATCATGCATTGAAAAAACGGCAAATATTGCGAACTGCATCCTCCGTTGAAACAGCTTATATGTAAACTGTCTTCGATGATTTGCGGAATATAACTGCTGATCGCAACTGACGAACCGATGATGACCATTTCTTCTTTCGCATCCTTCATCAAGTATTCTATTTTTTGATACTCGCCCGGCAAAGAATGTCGTCTTAAATAGGCATTGACCAGCAGACTGCTGCCCGCATCGATCAATGCCAGAAGAGCAATGACGGAAATCAACACGCGAAAAGCTTTGTGTTTTTGTATTGTTTTTTGCATCTAAAATTGAAAATAAATAAACGCATTTCCCGAAAATTCGGCAAATAAAAGAATAAAAGCGATCAGCAGGGATAACGAAATCGTACTGACAATCGTATTTTTGCTGTGAATAAAATGAATATTCATGCCCGCTTCTTCTTTTATTTCCTTAAACATCAACAAACCAATACACAAAAAAGCGAGCAGAAGTTCCGGAAGGCCCTGTCCCTTATACAATGCGCCCTGTTCGGTAAAAATCTTTTTCAGAATGATCCATGCCGTCGCAATATGGGAAGCCCGAAAAAAAATCCAACTGAATAAAACTAAAACAAAAGTGAAGACAATATTAGCCGCTCTTCGCAAGGAAGCGTTCGACTGGGCTGGCGGCCATAGTTTATGCATCAAAACAGACAGCATCATGAAAATTCCATGCAAGATTCCCCAAACCAAAAATGTCCAATTGGCGCCATGCCACAAACCGCTGATAGCAAACGTAAGCAGCAGGTTCAGCAAATGACGCGGCAAGTTGCAACGGTTTCCTCCCAATGGAATATAGACATAATCCATAAACCAACTCGAAAGCGACCGATGCCACCTGCGCCAGAAAATCTGTACATTGGAAGAAAGGTAAGGCCGCTCGAAATTAGACGTCAAACGAAAACGAAGGCATTGGGCGGTTCCAAGGGCAATCAGGGAATATCCGCCAAAATCGCAAAATATCTGGAAAGTGAAAAAAAACGCACCCAGCAACAGACTGGTTCCATTGTGCATCCTGTAGTTATCGAATACGGCGTCGACATACGGAGCGACCCGATCGGCAATGCACAGTTTCATAAAATATCCCCACGCCATTGTTCGGATGCCTTCGAGGAATTGGCCGTCGTCGAACGAATGGCTGTAGCGGAATTGCGGCAAAAGATTTTTGGCTCTTTCAATCGGCCCGGCAACCAACTGTGGAAAGAAGGAGACAAAAAGAGCATAGGTCAAGAAATTACGTTCCGGCTCGATTTCTTTCCGGTAGACGTCGATCACATAAGCGACCGTTTGGAAGGTGTAAAACGATATGCCGATGGGAAGCAGGATCGATGAAAAAGGGAACTGAATCCGAAGATTCCACCGGTCTAACAGATAATTGACGGATTCTCCAAAAAATCCCCAATATTTGAAAAAGAATAAGAGTGAAAAATTGCTTGCCAGCGCCAGCGTCAGCGCCGCTTTTTTTCTTCGGCGCTCCCGCTGTTGTCCGATATATATACCGCTCAACCATGTGACTAGCGTAGAAAACAAAATCAGCAATCCGTAAACCGGCTTCCAACTCATATAAAAATAGTAGCTGGAAAGCAAAAGAAAGCCGTTTCTGTATTTCGGCGGCAACAGCCAATACAAAAGACATACCACCGGAAAAAACGCAAGAAAAGCAAGCGAGTTAAATAGCATCGTTTTGGTTCAACAAAAGGTTAAAAGGACGCTGATTATGAATTATGAATTATGAAATTCATAATTTCCTTTGGGTTAAAAGAAAGCCTTTTCCAAAATATAGACTCCGCATCCGGCCAAATAACCGAGAAGGGCCAGCCATGAAATTCGTTTAAAATACCATATAAAATCGATTTTTTCCATTCCCATTACAGCAACACCGGCCGCCGAACCAATGATTAGAATACTTCCTCCTGTACCTGCCGCATAAGCCGCAAATTCCCAAAAATAGTGATCGGTCGGAAAGTTATACATTCCCATAGCTCCGGCTACCAAAGGAACATTATCAATGATAGAGGAAAGAAGCCCCATAATAACCGTTATCAGATAATATTTATTGGGTTCTCCGAGCGGAATAGTATCTAAGTTGGTCGAAAGCATGGTTAATTGACCACAAGATTGCATCGCGGCTACCGCAACCAGAATACCCAAGAAAAACAGAATGCTGGGCGTATCGACTTTTCGCAAAATAGCGGCAACCGAAAGATTTCCATCGCTCAGTTCCGGATGGCGAGCGTGCAGGTATTCAGTCACAATCCACAGCAAACTCAAACCGCCCAACACGCCCATGTAGGGAGGCAAATGAGTAATGGTTTTAAAAACAGGAACAAACAGCAAAGAGCCAATACCTAAAAAGAATACCAAATTGCGTTCCCACGTTGGGAATTGAAAGCTTTCCAATTTTTCATCGGCTTCAGGGCGCGAAATTTTTCCCTTGACCGTAAATGAAAGAATGATCAGGGGAACTAACATCGAAACAATACTGGGAAGCAGCAGCGTTTCGATAATGCACGCAGCCGTCACTTTATTGGCAATCCACAACATAATGGTCGTGACATCGCCAATGGGCGACCACGCGCCCCCCGCATTCGCGGCAATAATGACCATGCCTCCGAATATCCACCGGTCTTGGCGGACGGCAATCAGCTTTCGAAGCAAGGCCATCATCACAATGGCTGTGGTCAAGTTGTCCAATACCGATGATAAGAAGAAAGTGATTATGGATATGATCCACAACAGAGATACTTTTTGAGTCGTCCGAATCTGTCCGGTAATCAAGGAGAAACCGCCATGAGAGTCGATAATTTCTACAATCGTCATGGCTCCCAGCAGGAAAAACAAAATGGCGGAAATTTCGCCTAAATGTTCAACCAACCCTATATGCGTAATCCATTCAATCAATGAACTACTTGGATGCGCATCCAAATAGGTCTTCACAGGAGAGTAAACCGGAAGCGAAGCCGAATCGCAAAAAATAAAAAGCATCCACATCAATACACCCAATAATAATGCCGACGCCGTTTTGTTGATGCGCAACGGATGTTCGAAAGCAATCAGTAAGTAACCGACTACAAACACCGCGATCATTCCATAAAACATAAACCTTGCTTTTAAAGTTAGAACAACGAATTTTGACCCTCAAAAGTAATATATTATTTTGTCTCATAAAAATAGAGAATTGAAAATTGAAAGTTTTTTCTGTTTTTGACATTTATTTTCAATCTTCAATTCTCTACATTTCTCAACCATCAATTCTTAATTTATAATTCTTAATATTCAACATCCGTTTTGATTTTATGTAAATCCAATGCTCTCCAAGCATAATAAATATACGCCAAAACAAATGGTATCAGGAACGAAACATACGCCATTGCCCGTAAGGTATACAAACTGGATGAACTGTTTTCTATGGTGAGCGAACTTTGTAAATCGGCCACAGAAGGATAATAGGCGGTATTGTTCCATCCCGCGCATAGTAAAACGACTAAAACGGTCAATACAGCGCCTGTACCTGAAAACCAAATACCTTTTTTCCAATCAGAAACCAGTATCGTTTTCAGAATGCCGTACAAAACGCCGACCACTCCGATCAATAAGACAATCAACAAGGCTGGCATTTCAATCAAGTTGTTAAAATACTTATAGGCTTCTAAAGATACTATTTTTGTTGTTGGATCGACTGCAAATCCATCTTGAATCAACCAATGTACCAAAAAAGTCAAGAAGAAAACCAAGAAACAAATAGTTTCCGGAATCAGCCGCTTGCGCGACCGTTTTTGGATTTCGTCATCGTATATATTGTTGACAAAATAAAGCAATCCCAATATACGCGCCAAAAAGAAGATAGCCAATCCTAAAAATACATTCCAAATCACCAGTACGGCTTCCAGACCATGCCAAGGAGTAGCCCAAGACGAAATCACCGGCATCATCGTATCGGTAAGCTGATTTTTCCTAACAAAAAATTCTGCTCCATTGAAAAAAGTACCTACTGCCGCTCCGATCAATACAGGACCCAAGATGCCGTTCAATAGAAGAAATACCCGATATGTTTTTGTTCCCAACAGATTCCCTTTCTTTGCTTCGTATTCGTAAGATACGGCTTGAAGCACAAAACAAAGCAATATCAAAATCCAAACCCAATAGGCGCCGCCAAAACTGGTCGAATAAAACAAAGGAAAGGAAGCAAAAAATGCGCCTCCGAAGGTAACTAAAGTAGTAAATGTAAACTCCCATTTACGTCCGGTGGACGCCAACAGCATTTTCCGTTGCCCTTCGGTTTTGCCGATCGTAAAAAGCAACGACTGTCCGCCCTGAACAAACAACAAGAATACTAACAGCGCTCCCAGTAATGATACAAGAAACCACCAATAATGTTGTAAAAAAAATATAGAATTCATAATGTATTATTTTTATTGTTCTACAATTTGAGGTCCTTTTTTGATTGCATTACACATAATTTTCAATTCGGCAATCAGCAAAATCGTAAATAGGACAAGGAAAATGAAAAAAGTAAGTTGCACTGAAGAGGCCGACAAGTTGGATATCGCCGCCGAAGCCGGTAAAATATCTTGAATGGCCCACGGTTGGCGTCCTACTTCGGCCACGATCCAACCCGTTTGACCCGCGATAACCGACAGGAAGATAGAGATCAGGCAAATCCATTGCAACCAAGCTTTATTTTCAAATTTATTTTTGAAAGAAAAGAAAGTGGTAACGGCAAAAAGCGCCAACAGAAAACCGCCCAAAATGATCATGATCCGAAACGCATAGAACGTAAGGCCTACCGGAGGAATCAAATCGGAAGGGTCTTTGAGATAGCCGTAACCAAAATATTGAAAATCTTTGTCCAATGCTGTTTGAGCTTGCTGGAGCGTATCATTAGCTTGTTGAAACGCATCGTTAGCTTGCTGAAGCGCTTCGTCGTCTGCGGCTTTTATCGCGTTGTCCTTTGCTATTACAGCATCGCTCTTTGCTTTTAGAGCTTCTCGGTAGTTGGTCAAAGCCTGAACAGCCGCATGGCCTCTGGCTATTTTTTCCGTCGCCGAAAGCGCTACCCCGCCGTCTCTGGTTTGATAACCTCCTTCAATCAGGTTGGTTATTCCCGGAACATATCCGTCCAAGTCGCGTTCGGCAAGGAACGAAAGCATTTTGGGAAGTTCGATTTTAAAAAGAAACGGATCTTGCCCGTCGTTGTATTTTTCTTTATTGGGATTTAATAAACCCACGCCGACTAAACCGACGCCTTTTCCTCCTTCGTATAATCCTTCCATAGCCGCCAGCTTCATCGGTTGTTTTTGAGCAACCTGATAGGCCGAACCGTCGCCCGTCCATACCGAAAGCCCGCAAGCGATTAATCCGAAGATCGAAGCAATTTTAATGCTTTCCAAAGCAAATTTGGTTTCCCGTTTCTTCAACAAGAACCAACTCGCTACGCCTACTACAAACATGCCGCCTATAATCCAGCCGGAGAATACCGCATGGAAAAATTTGTTGAGTGCAACAGGCGAAAGAGCAACAGCCCAGAAACTTTCCATTTCGTTTCTCACCGTATCCGGATTGAAATGCATCCCTGCCGGATATTGCATCCATGCATTGGCAACCAAAATCCAGAAAGCGGAAATTGTAGCTCCTGCAATCGTAAGCCAGGTCGCCGTCAAGTGAAAACCTTTACTGACTTTTTGCCATCCAAAAAACATAATGGCGATAAATGTCGCTTCCATGAAGAAAGCCAAGATGCCTTCGATAGCCAACGGCGCGCCAAAAATATCCCCTACGAACCAGCTGTAATTAGACCAATTCGTGCCAAACTCGAACTCGAGAATCAGTCCCGTAGCGATGCCTATGGCAAAATTGATTCCAAATAGCTTCATCCAAAACTGGGCGGTTTTTTTCCAAAATTCATTCCCCGTTTTGACATAAATGCTTTCCATAATCGCTTGGATGAATCCAAGCCCCAATGTCAATGGCACAAAAAGCCAGTGATAAATAGCGGTAAGGGCAAACTGAGCCCTCGACCAGTCAATCAAAGAAGAACTAATGTTGTCAATCATATTTTTTATGAAGATTTAAGGATTAATTGCTCTCCGGATTAATTCGCCCGATACATATTCTTGTTTTTCCGGTTGTTTGCCGAATTTTTTCAAGTAATCGGGGAAGAAAAATACTTTTAATATAGCAAACATAATGAATAGTTTGACAAAGATTATTAACCAAAGCGTCTTTCCGAGAGTCATGTTTTGAAAACCTTCCCAGTAAAAACGAAAGATACGCTTGAATATACTGTCTTTTTTCATATGTAAATCACTCTTTTTAATAAAGTTCTATCTGAAACTTGCATGCTTATCTTTTTCGCAGTATAAAGTACTTCCTCATTTCCTAATACAGTAAAATAGCCAATGTGTATTTTGTATATTGGCAACAAATATGAGAATTTTTTTTTGAATTTACAAAAGAAAAAAGAAATTTATCTTCTCATACAAAGAAAAAAACAAAGATGAACCGTCCTTACAAGCTTATTAAAATATCACGCTCACGCGGGGCCCATAATAAAGCCCGACAAAGGGAGAAGGAAAAAATTCCGGATCAATATAGAGCCCTGTTGTAAAGCCCAATTCCAAATATTCGCCCACCCTAAATCCAATGCTCAATTTAAGGGGAAAGGCCGCGCTGAAAAAAGTGTCGTCTACACGCCGTAAATCCGTATCGTAATAAATCGGCGAATCGCTGGATCGAATCGGAAATTTGCTTTTTACCCGTATAAATTGTGCAAAACCAGCTTCGGCGGTGATATTCATCCATTCGCTCGGTTGAAAGTTATATCCTACCAATAAACCCATCGTATTGATGACCAACGAAGCGTTGGTATCGTCGAGATTCGCCGCAACCGCAGTAGTGAGCTTATCTTCCAAATAACGGTTCGATAGATAATTGAAATGAGCCGTAATTAAAACATTTTCGGTGATAAAATAACTTGCGTCCACCCCGATGCTTTTCCCCGGCTTCATATTGGTATAATCTTTCACTCCTCCCCTCGAATAAGCGTAATGAACGCTCACTCTGATTTGCCGCGCCATACACTCGTCATACCTGTTAGCTGGCCCTGGACCCGGGCCTTGTCCTTGCCCGTACATCCCAATCGAAAATGTACACACGATGCAGACAAACAAAATTTTACTGATTTCCTTCATTTTCCCATTCATTTTCTCCTCTTTTCTGTTACAAACTTTTTTTTCGAATTCTATTTTTTGTGTAATTTTTTCAAAATTAAACGGCCATCCCACCCTCTCTTTTGTCAGTCTTTTTCTGCCAAAGAGGCTTATAACATTTTATGCAAATATTATGCCAAAAACAAATATGCCAAAATTTGAATAAAATTTCGTTAATTCTAATTTTGCTCTATCAAGAACCTGACGAAATATTCCTTTTCGGCATCGGTCTTTTCTGCCGCTTGCGGTACTATCGGTTAAGAAAAAAAGGCATATCTTTGTGCTGTCAATTGAAATGCACAAAAGCTGAAAATGAAATATCCCAATATTCTCGAAGAAGAAATAAAAAACAAGGTCACGCACGACTTTTTTCAAAAATTCGACTGTACGAAGATTCTGGGTAAAATTGATTTTGCAGTGAAAATTAAACATCCTGCAAATTCCATTGATTTTGCTAATGAATATCTTCTTTGGGCAGAAGTAAAGCAAAAGCCTACGGACATTCTTGTGATGCTCACCCAATTGGTGTTGACCATTGGTAAGGCGCGGACTTTTGACGAAATATTACCCCCACCGTTTTTAGGCTGCTATGACAACGAAAAAATCGCATTTGTGCCTTACTCCGAGATTCAGGGTGTTTTTTACCAAAATGATTTCAATTGGAAAGTGACTCCTTCCGACCACGAAACTCGTGAATTTAAACAGGTGCATGCGCAAATCGAAAAAATCGTCCACAATGATATTCCTTGGGAAACCTATCTTTTCGATTTCGAAAAAGATGAAAAAGAGTTGAAGCGGTTTATCCACGAAAATTTCATTGTCGGGAAAACCGGAACTACCAAAATCCGCATCGACAAAAATAATTTCATTACCATTTACAATAAATGGCTTGAAACGGTAAAACCGACTATTCAGGTAGATAACTGGAATATTGCAAAGAAAAACGGAATTATTGACGGAGATTTCTATCTTGCCGACTTGCTTTCCGCTGATAATAAAACGTTGAAAGAAAAATTGTTTGTATTGCTCAAAACCGACCATTACGAATTAGACAAAAAATTAGACGAATCGGGATTTAAAATTTTCAAAACTACCGCTTTTTCCGATAATCAAAAAGCGCATACGCAGTTTTGGGCCAAATACGAACGTCCGCCTCTCAAAGAATATTGGGATTACATGATCGAACGACGCGATTTGCTGGCGCCGCAGGATGTGCGTGAACGTAAAGGTTCGTTCTTTACGCCAAAAATTTGGGTAGAACTTTCGCAAAAATACATTGCCGATGTGCTGGGGGAAGATTGGCAGGACGAATATTCTGTATGGGATTGCGCAGCCGGTACGGGAAACTTGCTTGCCGGGCTGACTAACAAATACCATATTTGGGCTTCGACACTCGACAAAGCTGACGTGGATGTAATGATGGACCGCATACGCAATGGCGCAAACCTTTTGGAAGATCATGTGTTTCAATTTGATTTTCTGAATGATGATTTTACAAAATTGCCTAAAGGCCTGCAAGATATAATTAGCAACGAAAATAAACGCCGTAAGCTCGTTATTTATATCAATCCGCCGTATGCGGAAGCAGGAACAGGTTTAGGGAAAAAACACAAAGGCGGAGTGACTGTTCATAAAATAAAAGAACTATATAAAAAACAATTAGGAAAAGCGTCTAATGAAGTTTTCGCGCAATTCTTAATGAGAATATATTGTGAAATTCCTACTGCAAAGATTGTAAATTTTTCAAAGTTGAAAAATTTACAATCTTCAAATTTTCTGAATTTCCGAAAAACATTTCGAGCAAAGCTCGAAAAAATTTTTTTGACTCCCGCTAAGACGTTCGATAATGTTGAAGGACAATTTCCCATCGGTTTTTTTGTTTGGGATGCAGAAAAACAGGAGCAATTTGATCATATCACAGCAGATGTTTACGATGAGATTAAAAACGAAGCAACTTTTTTAGGAAATAAAAATCTATACTCTTATGATGGTGAAAAGGGGAAAATAAATGATTGGTTTCGTCAATATTTAGATAAAAAGAATAATCCAATCGGAATATTGCATAACAATAAAAATGATTTTCAACACAATATCCAGGTGCGCATTACTTCCAATGATATCAAAGACCATACGACTCCAATTACCCGAAACAATTTAATCGAAGCTTGTATTTATTTTGCCGTCCGTAAAGTAATCTCGGCAGACTGGCTGAACGACCGCGACCAATTTCTCTATCCCAATGACAGTTGGAAAACCGATAAAGAATTTCAGAACGATTGCCTTGCCTACAGTTTATTCAGCAATAATATACAATCGAAATACGGGATAAACCATTGGATTCCGTTTACAGAATATCAAGTGGCAGCCCGTGATCAATTCGATAGTCATTTCATGACCGATTTTATCGAAGGGAAATCAAAGTTCGATCACCTTGTTTCGGAACCTCTTTTATTCTACTATGACAGCGACGGAGGGAATGCCGGAGGCGCGGCTTATAAAGAATGTATAAAGCGTGAATTTTCAGGGGATGCAAAAAGTGTTTTCAACGCGGGAAGAGAACTATGGAAATACTATCATGCTCAACCCAAATGCAATGTAAATGCCAGTTTGTACGATATCCGCGAATATTTTCAGGGACGCAACGACAAAGGCAAAATGAACAATAAAAGCAGTGACGACACATACAATGAGTTAATCAATAGCTTGCGTTTGAAATTGAAAATTTTGGCAAAAAAGATTGAGCCGAAAGTGTATGAATATGGATTTTTGAGGGAATAAAAAGTCAAGAAAGATAACAATATTTTTAAAGTTTGAATATTTAACTACATTTATGTAAATTATTAATACAAATGAAAATAGCAGACTCAGTCGTTGAATTACAAGCCATTCTGGCACAAGAAAGAAAAGAGAACAAATGCGTTGGATTCGTACCGACGATGGGCGCTTTGCACGAGGGACACATTGCATTGGCGAGGCGTTGCGTAGCGGAAAATGACTTTTCGGTGGTCAGTATTTTTGTTAATCCGACACAATTTAACAACAAGAACGATTTAGTGAAATATCCGCGAACCTTGGAATCCGATTGTGCTTTGCTGCAATCGGCAGGCGTAGATGTGGTTTTTGTTCCTTCGGAAGAAGAAATTTATCCCGAACCAGATTTGCGCCAGTTTGATTTCGGAGGCTTAGAGACCGTAATGGAAGGACAGTTCCGTCCGGGACATTTCAATGGAGTGGCGCAGGTAGTGAGCCGTTTGTTCGAGATTGTGAAACCTGACAGAGCTTATTTTGGCGAAAAAGATTTCCAGCAATTAGCTATTATTCAATCGTTAGTAAAGCAATTGAATCTATCCGTCGAAATAGTTCCCCATCCTACTGTCCGCGAACCGGACGGCTTGGCCATGAGCAGCCGGAACAGGCTTCTCACGCCGGCTCAGAGAAAAAGTGCGGCAGCGATTTCTCAAGCTTTGTTTGAAAGCAAAAAAAATAAAGGACGGCTTTCAATTTCTGAAACCAAAAATGAAGTAATCAATCAAATCAACAGTAGGCCTGAATTGCGCGTCGAATATTTCGATTTAGTCGATGGCGGCACGCTGCAATCGGTTCAAAATTGGGAAGATTCGGATCAAATCGTAGGATGTATTGCTGTCTATGCCGGAGATGTACGGCTGATAGACAATATAAGAATGTAACGTTTTTTTTCTCCGAATGATTGAAAAAGTCAAATAATTTGTTGTTCCGTCCTAACCGGATGCGTTTTTTTTTCAGATATTTGCGCATTAAAAACAAATTAGATACAATATGAGAAAACATGTATTTATTTGCCTGCTGTTTCTTGCAGGCGGATTCTGTTCTTATGCAGAAGATACTTACACAGCCGTCCACGATACCATTCGGTCGAAGTATCTGGACGAGATTGTTATTTCCGCTTCGACCAAAGAGACCAACAGTTTGAAAACTTTGCCGGGATCTATTTCGATCATTACTCCCGGAATGATCGAAGGGCAAAAAATAATTACGCTGAAAGATTTGAGTACTACCATTCCCAATTTTTTCATCCCCGATTACGGCTCGCGGCTTTCCACCCCTGTTTATATCCGCGGCATTGGAGAACGGAGCACTGGACAATCCATCGGAATGTATGTCGATAACATGCCTTATCTGAACAAGGCGGATTTCGATTTCGATTTCATGGACATTTCCCGAATCGAAGTGCTGCGGGGCCCTCAGGGAACGCTTTATGGAAGGAATGCCATGAGCGGTATTGTGAACGTCACCACTCCTTCGCCCCTTTATTCCCAATACAGAAAAATATCGTTGACTGCCGGAAACTATGGCTTATTTCGCGCCAAAGCTTCCGTATCCGAATTGCTAAGCAAAAATACTGCAATCTCTGTGAGTGGATATTACGATGGAGATAATGGTTTTTTTATTAATCAAATGGATGGAAAACGAGCCGATAAATTGAGGTCCGGAGGAGCTAAAATCCGTTTCGATTGGCAAATTAATCCGAATTGGGTAGCGCAATTCGAAGGCAACTACGATCATTCCTATCAGGGCGCATTTCCATATGGCGTATATAAAAATCATAAGATTTCGGAGCCTGATTATGACGCTTCGGGAAAATATAATCGCAAGATTGCCGGAGGCAATTTCAATCTGAAATTTGAAAACGATGTTTTGATTTTCAATTCGAATACTGGATTTTTGTATCTGGACGACGATATGAAAATGGACACCGACAATAGCCCACAGGATGTTTTCAAATTAAATCAGTTGCAAAAGGAAAAATCATGGACGGAAGAGTTGACGCTTAAATCCAACTCGAAAAGCAATTATCAATGGTCGTTCGGCGCATTCGGATTTCATACCGGTTTGGAAACGAATGTAGTCACGACTATGGGAGCCAACGGAATTCGTTCCATCATGCAACTGATGTTAGACCAGTTGCATGAAGCAAATCCGGGGATGCCGACCATGACCGTCACAAACGATAACATACCCATTCCGGGAACTTTTCAAACGCCGACCTATGGCGGAGCCATCTTTCACCAATCGACTTACAACAATCTTTTTGTAGACGGTTTATCGCTTACAGCCGGAATCCGGCTCGACTACGAAAAAACAAAATTGGATTACGATACGCAAATAGCGATGGACATGAACATGAGCATGAATATTCCGGGCTTTCCTGCAAGATCTGTCCATGCCGATACTACTTTGTTGGGAAACGAATCCATGCACTTTACGGAATTACTTCCAAAAGTAGCTGTCAAATACGAGTTTACTCCCAGAACTTATGTCTATGCTACCGTTTCAAACGGATATAAAACAGGAGGCTACAATATCCAGAATTTTGCGGATATTGCTCAAGCGGCTATCCGGCAAAAATACGACCCTAATTTTAAATCGCCTTCGGTAAGCGATCGAGTTCCTTACAAACCGGAATATTCGTGGAACTACGAAATCGGGTACAAGGGCGAAGTGATCAAAGACCGGCTCTATGCAGAAGCGGCCGCTTTTTATATCAACGTCAAAGACATTCAAATCACCGACTTTGTGGAAAGCGGTCAGGGGCGAATCGTAAAAAATGCAGGAAAAGCCAAAAGCGCCGGATTGGAGGCGAGCATCACGGCCTTCCTCTCCAAAGAGTTTCAGTTGAATCTCAATTACGGTTTAACCCAAGCTGAATTCAGAGATTACAGGGTTGATTCACTCAACAATTATGCGGGCAACAAAGTTCCGTTTGCTCCGCAAAATACGCTTTCTATCAGCGCCATTTATAGTAAAAATTTCAAAAATAAATGGATCGACCGTCTGCATGCGCAAGCGCTATTCAACGGAGCCGGAAAAATTTACTGGACAGAATCCAACGACGTTTGTCAAAATTTTTACGGTTTACTCCACCTTCGGGCGGGCGTCAATAAGGGAATCGTAGGAATCAATTTATGGGCCAATAACGTATTGAATACAAAATATACGGCTTTCTACTTCGAAAGCATGAATCAAAAATTGGCGCAGGCAGGCAAACCGTTCCAATTTGGCGTAGATGCTATTATTTCTTTTTGACAATAAATTTTTTCATCGAAAATATGAACGATCAAGAGCGTCCGTTTTCAGGAAAATCGCAGGGAGAGGAATCGCTCTCCCTGTTGGGTAAAAAAACAGAATACAAACAGCAGTATGCTCCAGAAGTATTGGAAACTTTTACCAATAAACATCCGGAAAACGATTATTGGGTAAAATTCAATTGCCCTGAATTTACGAGTTTATGTCCCATCACCGGACAACCGGATTTTGCTTCCATTCAGATTAATTATATTCCAGATATAAAAATGGTGGAAAGCAAAAGTCTGAAACTGTATTTGTTTAGTTTCCGCAACCATGGAGCTTTTCATGAAGATTGCGTAAATATCATTATGAAAGATTTGATTGCATTGATGAATCCCAAATATATTGAAGTGACTGGTTTGTTCACACCCAGAGGAGGGATTAGCATTCATCCCTATTGCAATTACGGGCGGCCCGCCACAGATTACGAGCAATTAGCCAAAGATCGGTTGTTTTCTACCGGAAGATTCAAAGAATAAAATAGAAGGTCGGGCGATACATCTTTTTTATAACAGCATACTTTGTAGAATATCTCCAAACTTTGATTAATGAAAGAAGAAACAAACAACTAAAACATAAGAACATGGAACACATTTTTTTCTTTTTAAGAGATAAACGCAGATTGAAATATTATCTTTATATTGTGGCCATCGGAATGCCTATATTGATAATTTCTGCGCTTACGGTCAATTATTGCGATACGAAAAGTATGGCGAAAGGCTATGATAATGACAAAGGCGGAAAAACTTACCTGTATCGCGAAAAATCGGGAATAGACAAATTTCCAGAACCTGTTGCCAAATTGATAGAGATGTATCCTAACAGTAAAACTACCTATATCAATGTTTCAACCGACAGAATGGGCAAGATCGGCGGCAATATCTATTCGTTTACAAAAGATGATTTCGATAAGGTTATGGATTTTTATAAATCAAGAGGAAATATAATTGATCAATCCGAAAACCGACTGAAACTAAACAACAAGGGAACGGTGATTATCATAACAAAAGAAAGAGTATACGATAGCGATCCGATAAAAGGGCAAACTAAATTCAATCTATTTTTTCCTGACAAATAAATAGTATGATAGATAAGCAGGTAATTGATTTTGCAGAGCAAAACTGGGAAGAACAGATAATGGCAATCAATCATCAAGAAATTTGTAAATTATATTTAAAAAACTATGATGAAAGGAAAATTAATCTGAACGATTTAGATATAAATACAAAATTGCAAGATGTTTTTTTTTATACAGGTTATCTATCTTCGCTGCCTAATTTTATTATCGAGCAGGATTTCATTAATTATCTAGCGATTAACGATGTATATATTGAAGGAGACATTATAAATTTAGGAGACTTGAAACCCATGCCCATCAGTATTGGATTGTATGATAAAGGAACGAATATCTTTCCTAAAAGCGTTTCCAAACTTATTTCGTTATTCTCGCTTAGCATTCAAAATTCTAATATTGTAACCATCGATGCATCTTTTGAGAAATTACAGAATTTGACGCATTTGTGGTTTCGAAGTAATGCAAAATTAAAAACCTTTCCTAAAGGATTAGAAAAATGCAAAAAGTTAAAATTTGTGGAACTCTTTGGCTGCGATAAGATCGATCGAATTGAAATTGGAATGGAGAATGCAATAAAGGAAATGCGAATAGGAAGTTGGTCTGAAAATTACGAAATTCCTCAGGGATTTAACCAATTAACTTCTTTAGAAATATTAAACATAGATAATCAAAAGAAGGTGGTCGATCTCTCATTTTTAACTGATCTCCCAAATTTGCACGAATTGAGAGTAGCCTCAATAGACAGGGTCAACATGGGAAAAATATCGGAGGCTGTCTTTTTGAAATCTTTAAGAGTAGGGTCTTTGGCTTGTCAGGGAGTAAATGAAATTCCTGCATGTTTTGAAAAACTACAAAATTTAGAAACCCTCCGTTTTATGCCTCAAGGCGCTTTGGATATAGATCAGTTGATAAGCGTTATGCAGTCATTGCGTTCTTTAAAGGAATTGTGGCTGGATAATATCATACTTAGTAAAGCAGAACTTAGCAAACTAAGAAGACGATTGAAAATAAAGATCAGTAATAAATGACCTAACTATCAAAATGAATGAGTTTTTAAGAGGTTATAGAACTAAAATGGATTCCAATAAAAAAACAGGGTTAATCATACTATCCGTAACACTGATGTTTTACTCGTGCAGTTCAGTAGTACGTCTTGCAAAAAGCGATGAAAAAGCGGCAATACAACTTGCTCCGCCTACACAAGCGGTCTTTTTTGTTGCAAAAGAAAATGTTGTTGCCAATGTAAATTTAGAAAAACATACCAGAGAAGCAGACCGACTCTACGATAAATATGGTCCCGCCACGGAGATATTTCTTATCGGAAGAACCAATGCCCAAACCTTTATTTTCAACAACAAAGAAAAAAAATGGCATGTCGATGTAAACAAACTTAAAAATCAATCGGCCATGATCTTATTCGACGGTAAGCACAAACCATTTATAACATACAATGTTAATAAATACGAAAAAACAATTTTAAAACGGATCGTGAATTAGTAAAAAAGCATAAGATATGAATAAAAAATATATCGGTTATTGCGGCATTTACTGCGAAAATTGTGCGGTCAAGGTAAAAGTTGAACCTGCATCAAAAATTTTGTATGCGGAAATGAAAAAAGCGGGATTTGAAGAAATAATGCATTTGCTTCCCGATGGCGATCGATTTTGGTCGTTTATAGAAGGCATGGCTGTTCACGGCGTATGTGCCTCTTGCAAAGAAGGAGGCGGAAATCCCGAATGTGCCGTCAGAATATGTGCAAAAGAGAAAAACATCGAAATATGTGCATCATGCGAGAGTTATCCTTGCGAGAAGTTTGCAGAATTGTTTAAAGGATACCCCCTCCTTCCCCACGATAACTCGATATTTCGTGAGAAAGGAATGGAAGCATGGTCAAAACTTCAAGAGGAACGCAAAAAAAGAGGATTTACTTATGCGGATGAAAAATAAATTTAAGAACATAATTCAATACATTTCCATTCTTTCGAACAACTGCGTTTTCATTGCATTCGGAGCAGAAACAATGAAAATGCAGGTGAATGAAAACTGCCCATAAACGCATGCCCTGACGCCCAAAGCGCTCGTTGCAGGCCGACTGTTTTCGCCAAACCTCTATTTATTTTCAATTTTGGCATAAATATTCCCTTTCCAATACATTTGTTCATTGTGATTTTCATCGAAGCCAAAATCAAAATCAAATGCGGCTTTTAGTATTCCTTTATTCCATAATTTTTTGTCAATTACCATTTGTCCGCTTTTACAAGGATAAGTTATATCATTGCTATCTATGCCGATTAGAACGATGGTCGGTTTTACGATGTTTTCAGTTATTACCAAATTCAAACTACTATGGGTTGCCGCATTATTTAGTGTGAAACACACTGTTGTATCTTTGTTAATTTTTTCGACAATTACATAATCTGTATCTGCCCATTCGTAGGTCCAAGCATCCGATTTTATGGAATGAAAAAGGTGTGTTGTGTCAAGCAATTGATAAAATGATGCTAACGAGTCTTCGTAAATTTTCCCGTTTTCATCTATCATGTTGTATATTTCAGGAGGACAAAGTCCGTCGCAACTTAACTGGCCAAATTCATTCCTGTAAACGCCTTCCGGATAAGACCAACTATCCTTAAATGAAAAGTCTCCGGTCAAATTGTCAACCCATTTCAATAACGCTTCTCCTGAATTTAAATTCTTTTTGCTTGTCGTTCCGCAAGAAGTTAAGAAAATGAATAATAAAAAATATACCAATTGTTTCATTTTATCTGCATTGTTTTTTTTGCTTTATACACAATTTTCAATCGTTTTCTGTCTTATTTTTAGGATATTTCTGCGGACATACCCTGCTTTCATATAACCGCTTCGTGATCAATTGCCGTTTTTGATTTTAAACCAATCATATTCTTTGTCATCAAGTAAATGGTTTGCTTGTAATTTTGCTCGTTCGCTTTCATTCTGTTTAATTTTTTTAACCAATGGTTCTAATTCACTTAAATAGTTCTCAAGTGTGAGCCCATCACACTTAGTTTTTCCAAAACGTAAATAATGTAAAACTAAAATCTGCCTTTCCTCATCGTTACTTGAAAGCGCTTCTTTTATTGCATTAAATCTTGTCCACGTGTCTTTATTTTCGTTCCACCATTCAGAAACTTGATTTGCAAGCATTAATCTATATTCAATAAGTTTTTGGCGAGAAGTTTTGTCCTTAAAGTCAATATCATGGCTACCTGTTTGTAAATATGAATTATAATTTTGTATATGCAAATCCATCAATTGTTCTTCATTAATTGTCAAGTTACGATAACCAAAATTCTGAAATGTTATCTCTTCTAATACCCAAGCCGCCCTCACGCAAATCCAATCAATATCATAATATACAACACCGCCGTGTCCATAAAATGTTTCTGCTCCCGGATAGATCAAATCAGCCGTATTTTTAAGTTTTACATAAGAAGTGTCTTTAAGTAATTCTATAAGCATAGGTATTGCTTCCTTTTGCAAATTTTCAATGCTGTCTTTTATTAATCGAACTTCAGACCACTCCGCTTGGTTGAATTTATAAATCATAGCATCAAGCCGTATCTGTGAAAAACACAAGTTGAAAATCAGAAGCAACACTAATACCATATAGTATCTCCTATAGTTATTGCTAACCTGTTTGTCTGTTCGAGTTTTTGTTCTTTTTGTAAAAATCATAATATGTTTATTATTAAAGCATTTACTTTTATTGTTACTCATTTTTATTGTTGCCGATTTTCTTAAATAAATTACCCATATCGTTTGCAATAACGCTAATTACAGCCTCTGCATAGCATGCAGCAAAAGGAAGCAACGGCATTAATAACCTTAAAATTACAGAGTGTTTTTTTAGAAAAATTACAGCAAAAGCAATCGCGACAAAAATAATCAATGTAATTAAAGTAAAAAGTAAATCGGCAATATATTTACGGCTAACTGCCGTCAGTAACCTGCAATATACTAATTTCCAAGAAAAAATTGCGGCATAAGCGCCTCCGCCAAAAGCGCCAAAGACCAAAATTAATTCCAAGAAAGAAACTGATTTATGAATGAAAAACGACCCAAACAAAAAGTAAGCGGAAACAAAGCCTATCAACAGTGAAATAAGCGACTTCAACAATTGTTTACGCGGCTTTGCATAACCCCATTTCACCATATTGCGCATCACTATCAAATCTTCTACTTCAAAAGTTTCTTCGCTTTCTTCCAATTGCTTTTTCATTTTTTTATGTCCTTTGAACTATCCGCGAGCCGATGTCCCGCCTGAGCTATACCACTCGCTATAGGCAGGCGTTTCTGTCGGTTATAACCGTCGAAATCTATATATTTCCAATTCTTTCATGTCTTCTTCTGTCCGTGTCGAAGCAAAAATGGCGTCTGCCAAGTTTCCTTTCTCGTCCGAGAAATGCCAAATTAATTTTCCGCCATTTTGATAAACCACAAGTTCGTTATGCTCCACAACTTTTTTGTAATCCACTGTAATATTGACGAGAAATTGCATATAGTTTTCTCTGCTGTCAAAGTTGCTTTCATAAACGGCGCTTCCATATTCATAACCACCCTGTGCACACTGATAATACAGGAGAATTATCAAAAAATCCGTAAGCGTTACTTCTTCCGAATGTCCTTCGGGATCATCGCTTTCAATGTCTGTACATTGAAAAACGGTCTCGTTTTCTGTATCCCGAATGTTTATTCCCCAATAACAAACGCCTTGATTTTCTTCCAAAAAAATAAGCATTTTATCTTTAATGTACGGCTCAATAAATTGTTCAAACGAACTTGTAAACAGCTCTAAATTTCCAACGAGCAAGTAAAAATCTCGCAATGCTGTCGGCAATTTCATACCACACGCATTTTCTACCGTTTCAATCTCGGGTATGCTCATTCCGTCTTTTTCTGTCAAATGCCGGCCTAAAAGATTTTCGGCTATTGTTCTTATTTTACTGTTCCCGTTTTCCATCTTTTTTAATGCACGCTCTTTCTGTTTATGGCGACAAACGAGAACGAGAAATTAATTTTTTATAATCAGGTTTATCAAATTCAAATTCATGTTGTTTCATTGTTTCGCAATAGTTTACAATGATTGGAAAACGCTTGATTTTATCAGCATCAATCATCAAATAAGTAGATTTTCCTTCATTTCCCCAAACAACATTGGTTGATTTATTCTCAAAAACAGCGATTCCGTTTTTACTGTCGATTATGTGAATTACAAGTTCTCTATTGTGCTCATACATTCCTGTTAAACGAAAACGAAAAGTATGATTGTCTATTTTTTTGAAATCAATAATTTTGTTTGCAACGGGACCTTCAACTATATAATCAATGAATGTCGTATCTGTAATATTAACTTTGTAATGATTCATAAAGTCTGAGGGGTAGTAAGTATAGAATTTGCCTTTATATTGGTAAAAAATAACCCATTTTAACGGCAATCCGCTGATAATCTTTCGTTTTAATGCAATGTTGTTTTTTCTCAAGCGTTCCGCCGAAAAATCGTAACGTTCTTTATCAAATTCATCCCCAATCCCAAAAGAGGAAATCTCTTTATAGAATTGTGATGATTTATTTGTATCGATGAAGACCGCAGAATAGTAATCACCTGATTTTTCTCTTACTAAAAAAAGGGTGTCGTGTATTAGGGTGTCGCGACACACCTCAATGGGATTTCCCGTTCTATCTGTAAACGGAACTCGTGAAGTTACCGTATCTTCCAAAACTTCGTCTTCTCCTGTTGTGGCTGCCTCGTTGTTTTGGCTTGCTTGTCTCTCATTTATTACAGATATGCCTAAATACAACATTATTACAAAAGGTAGAAATATTGCCAATAAAATTGAACATATTGCTAAAATCATATATTTCAACCTTTTAATTTTATGATAAAACCAAAAACTAAAACCCGCTAACGCAAAAAGCAGTAAACTAATCCAAATCATTCCTCGCTTAGCTCTTTAATATTGCTAACTATAATTTATGTCCTTTATTGTATTTCTGTTAACGCTACACTGTCCATTATAGGCAGGATTTTTACCTTTTCATCTTTCCCGAATTGAATTTCACCAGTTTTCCCCACTCAATTTCTCCCTTGTCGTTGCAGTAAGTATTGGAAAATTCTTTGGTAAACTTGTTAATCATTTGAGCGTATGATTTCTGAAATTCCTCGTTTCGTTCTCTCGCTTTGTTGCCCAACGGCTCAATAATGTCAATGTACAAATTTTCATTACCCGAAATGAACGACCAAAATTCCTGTCCACAATATTTGAAGTAATCGCCTTTGTCTGGATTGTTGTCTATTCCGTAGCAACAGCCGTTTACGGCTGTGATATTGAGTTGTGAGTTACTTGTTCTCAAAGTTTTCTTGGCAATTTTAAAGTCTGTAATCATTTTTGAAATCTGACTACTATTCCCCCAATTCGGTCCTGATTTTATCGTAATAATGTACCTAACTCCGTCATTGTCAAATTCGAGGTCAATGTTGGGAATGCCCGATTTTCTTCCGTCATACACTTTTTCGTTTATGAAAATTGCCAATCCTTCGAGCCAATCGCCGAAAATTGTTTCCTCATTTGAAGAAATGTGGGCATCAACAATGCCTCTAACAATTTGTTCTGAGGTTGTCGTGTCTTTGGTTTTGAATAAGTACGGATTTTTGCGTTTCAGCGCTTTTTCCAACTTCAGATTGTCCAAACTTTTTATTCGTTTTTCGTAAAATATAATAAACGTCATTAATATTTACTGATAAGTTTTAATATTTATATTTATTCATTTGATTATAAGTATTTTAAATTTATAAATGTGTATT